>JBFFMO010000557.1:0-3915 GCA_041554035.1 Allomicrovenator sp.
GCCGTCGCCATCCGTGTCTACCCAGACCGTGTCGCCGATGAAGCCCAGGATGGCTGTGGCGACCTCGTTGCTGTTTATGGGCTCGAAGGGCTCGAACGTGCCGCCCTTGCAGGTGGAGACGGTGTCGCGGGGCTGATCGAGGGCAAACGCAGCGGTGATGCCACGGTCACCAATTTGCGCATGGGCGACATCGTGACCTATTTTGACGTCGACTACGTCGTCGAGGGCCGAGTCGACTACAACGACTCGGGATGGCCTTGGACGTGTTTCATGTTGGTCGACGGCGACGATGTGCGCTGGCTCGCTGTGGAAGAAGACGACAAAGTCGAAGTCTCGATGTGGGAAGAAATCGACATGGACCTCAGCGGCGACCCCCCAAAAACCATCGAATACGACGGAGAGCGCTTCAAACAAGTCGAAAACGGTCGCGCCAAGGTCACACAAACGGGCAAAACCGGACGACGTGCTGGCATGTCATGTGATTATTTCGAATACGAAGGCAGCTCCGAGCGTTATCTTTCTGTGGAGCGCTGGGGCATGGAGACGGAAGTCTCGATTGGACAAGATGTGAACCCCTACTCCCTTGAAATCCTGCCTGGCGGCGGGACCAGCTTTGCGTGAATAGCTGATGTCGATCAAAGACCGTGTCGCCCGAAAATTTCGACAGAACCTGAACGTGGTTCTTGATGCCGTCTCGGATTTCGAAGCGATGGGCGGCCTCAGAAGCGTTGTGGACCCTTTTGTCAAAGAGCTGGGCTTTGACGAAATCGGACCGCCTCCTGGCAAGGGCGGGAACAAAACCATCGCCGATTATTACGCCAATCTGGAAGTCCCGAACGGCTCGGATTTGGCGACGGTCAAAGAATCGTATCGAAACCTGATGCGTCGTTACCATCCCGATCGCCACGCGGGCGACCCGCACATGGAATCCATGGCGACCGAGCTCGCCCAAGAGCTGACCCGCGCATACACGGCGCTTGAGGCCTACCTTACCACTGGTCGTTATTGATGATTTCGGGGGCGGAAACCAAACCAGCCAGGCCGGTCTACGAAACCTTTGCTGCCCTGTGCGAAGCAAATGACGTCGATCCAGATCTTGGAACTCTCGCGCTTGAGCTGACCTCGCTGGAGCCCTCGCTTGAAGAAGGCCCGCGAACCGCTCTCACGTTGCTAGTGTTGAGTTCGCTGATCTCGTTGCGTGAAGGCTCCACAAGGCTTCCACTGACGGCTGACGCGTTTGAGAGCCTTGGCGAAGGCCTGATCAAAGACCAGCCCGCAGACGTGCTTGCACGGGCGCTAGAGGCGCTGAACACGGCGACGTTGATCGCTGGACCGCCAGGCTCGTACCGACCCCTGATTATCGAAGACCAATGGGTCTATCACCACCGCACCCACGCATACGAAGAGCGTTTTGTGACGGCCGTGCTCAAGCTGATGAAGGTCACACCTCGATTTACCGTCGATCAGGCTGAGCCGGCGATCGTGTCCGAGGGGGCTGGATTTTCTCTAACCGACGAACAAAGTCGCGCTGTGATGCACGCACTGACCCACCCACTCGCCGTGATCACAGGCGGGCCGGGGACAGGAAAGACCTCGATTGTCGTCGCGATTTTGGCGGCTTTAACAGGTCTGGGCGTCGAGCTCGAACGTGTGGCCATCGCCGCCCCAACGGGGAAGGCTGCCAACCGAATCAAAGACAGCGTCGCCAATCCCGAACCCACGACCCTGCATCGATTGCTCGGTTATTCGCCGTCGGCAAGTCGGTTTCGATACCGAAAAGACAACCCACTGCCCTTTGATTTTGTGATCGTCGATGAAGCCTCCATGGTCGACCTCGTCCTGATGGAGTCACTGCTTCAAGCCTTGGCAGAAGGCACCCACCTGATTTTGCTGGGGGATGCCGAACAATTGCCCTCGGTCGAAACCGGAACGATCCTGCGCGACCTTGTCCCCGAAGACGACGCCCCACATGTGATTCGGCTGACCAAAAGTCACCGAATGCGTGACGACGATCCTGCGGGCCGAAAGGTGCTCGAGGCCGCACAGCGTGTCCGTCTGGGGGACCTTCTTCTGCTCAAAGACCTGCCCCAACGCCCCGAAAACGATCTTTCCGATGACGGCGTGATTTGGCTTCGAAGCGAAGCAGAAACCGACGTCGCGTCGATTGGCAGTTTTGTGGACGCCTGGTGCGAAAAGCATGTGTTTTCCAGGAACCTGGAGCCGCGGGTTTATCAGCTGGATGGCGGCGATTTTTCGGAGGACGATCGCGCCGACCTTGATGCCGAGTTGGCCGGCGCCACACGGGCTCGAATTCTATGCGTCACGCGGAAATTCCGGACCGGCGCCGAGGCCATCAACGACGCAATTCGACGTCGATTCTCTCAGCATGTGGGCGGCGGTGATGGGTTGCTGCCAGGCATGCCGGTGATGATGCTCAAAAACGACTATAATCGACGTCTCTACAACGGAGATCAGGGCATGCTCGCCCGCGTCGAGAATAACGGCGTGGAATCCGTCATGGCGGTATTTCGTGCCGACGGACAGTGGCGCGCGCATCATATCCATGCGCTTGAGGGTGTGATTGACCTTTCGTTTGCGATGACCGTTCATAAAGCGCAGGGGTCGGAATTCGACGAAGTCGCCGTCGTTTTACCCGATCGTGACATCCCACTGCTCACCCGCGAAAACCTTTACACCGCCATCACCAGGGCCCGCCGTGCCGTCTATGTTTATGGAGGCGAAGAGCTTTTTGCGCAGGGCATCAGCCGCAAGGTTCGACGCTTCAGCGGCGTCGCCCAAAAATTGCACCGTTCGGTGACAGAGTGAACAAAAATAACCACGAAGCTGCGCGTACTTTGCACCGCAAACATGGCATGATGGTGTCTGGAGACCAGCGATGCCCACATTAACGAACGAATATTACGCAGTTCCGCTGCGCGCAGACGAGCTAAGCCGCCTGTTGAGTCTGCTCGACGAAATCGGCTGGACGCAAGAGCGCTTCGTCGACAGTGCGTTGACTCAGCTGCATACAACCTTGTCCCGCACCGGGGGCTTTGTGCAGTTCCGCGCACACCCTGGATTTCGTGAACAAATCTTCGCGTTTCGTTCGGTTCGCACGCGGCAAATCAAGGCCGATGTCGACAAACGCGGCGTGTCGCTTGTCGATGCTATCTACACCGCCCTGGTGATGGAACTTGAGTTGCTGGAGCGTTCGCTCGAAGCTCCGACTCAATCTGAAGACAGTCCATCCACGATGGATATCCCGACATCAGAACTCTCGGAGTAGGCCGCAATTCTGCGACCGGTCCGGCTGCGATTCCGCGACTGGTTCGCCAGGCTGGTTTGCGATTTCTGTGATTCTGCGCTCGGTGCGCAGGCCCTATGGCCTGCATGCGATTGGTCCGTAGGACCATGCGATTATTCAAAAGCATGCGAGCCATAAGGCTCGCGGACCAAGCGCAAGCGAGCCATAAGGCTCGCGGACCAATCACAAACGCAACCTATTTTTTCGCGGCTTTTCGGCGGCGAAGTATCGCGAGCAATCCGAACCCAAAGATTCCAACGACGATCGCGATGGGAATCAACCCTGCAATCACTCGAATCAGGCCCGCGATAACGGCTTCCATGATCTCGCCAGCATCGCCAAATGCCTCGGCGATTTCAGAGCCAAAGCCCTTTTCGGTGCTGACGCTTTTTGAGGCGATCGTCACCACAATCGTTGACATCGCCGTCTGATCAGCGAGGAAGCGTGAGCGGCCGTCCATCGTTTCGATCACTTCGCGAATTCGGGCGAGTTCCGATTCCACGCGGATGGTGTCCTCGACCGTTTTCGACTCCGCTAAAAGTTCCACCATCCGGGTTTCGAGAGCGCGTTGAACCCCAAGACGTGCGCCCAAATCGACGAATTCCTCGGTA
>JBFFMO010000558.1:0-3906 GCA_041554035.1 Allomicrovenator sp.
GATGCCAGCCATCTTTGGTGTGTTTGTCGAGCTTGGCGAAAGCGGCGTCGTAGGTCTGAGCTCCCTCAACACTTCCGTCGGTCGCTTTGTCTGCGTTACGCCAGGTTGGTTTGGCGACATGAGCGACCGTGTCGGCACGAACACCGCCGCGAGCGGCGAGGATCATGTTGTAACCACCAATGCAGGTACCCACGAAGTACATGGTGCCGCCGAGAACACGCAGCCAGTACATTGGCATCAGCTGAATCACGGTTTCCATGAAATCCGGATACATAAGCTTGCCGGTCTCATCGAATGCGCGCCACATAAGGCCCTGAGTCACACCCGCGGTGTACATGGCGATGATGTAAATCAAGATGCCGAGCGTTCCCATCCAGAAATGCCAGTTCGCAAGACGCTTGTTGTAGTCGCCTTTCCAAAGTCGGGGAGCGAGCCAGTAGAGCATGCCGAACGTGATGAATCCGTTCCATCCAAGGGCACCGGAATGAACGTGTGCGATGGTCCAGTCTGTAAAGTGGCTCAACGAGTTAACGGACTTGATCGACAACATCGGACCTTCGAAAGTCGACATGCCGTAGAACGTGATACCGACCACAAAGAACTTCAGGACCGGCTCGTCACGAAGCTTGTGCCAGGCACCACGCAGCGTGAACAAACCGTTGATCATGCCGCCCCAGCTTGGCATCCAAAGCATGATCGAAAACACCATGCCTACCGTAGACGCCCACTCCGGCAACGCCGAGTAGTGAAGATGGTGAGGACCCGCCCAGATGTAGAGGAATACAAGCGACCAGAAGTGAATGATCGACAATTTGTACGAAAATACGGGTCGGTCAGCGGCTTTGGGAAGGAAGTAGTACATCAGGCCCAGGAAGGGCGTGGTCAGGAAGAATGCGACGGCGTTATGCCCGTACCACCACTGAACCAGCGCGTCTTGGACACCGGCAAAGAGCGAATAGCCCTTCATGGCCGAGACCGGAATCACGAGGTTATTGAAGATATGAAGGACAGCCACAGTCACGATGGACGCGATGTAGAACCAGATCGCGACGTAGATGTGTTTTTCGCGACGGCGAATCAGGGTTCCGAAGAAGTTAACGGCAAAAACGACCCAGATGATCGTGATCGCGATGTCGATCGGCCATTCAAGCTCAGCGTATTCGCGCGCTTGGGTGAACCCCATCGGTAACGTGATCGCCGCAGAAACGATGATCGCCTGCCAACCCCAGAAATGAAGCCAGCTCAACTTATCGTTGAACATACGGGCTTTCATCAACCGTTGGGTCGAGTAGTAGATACCGGTGAAGATGGCGTTGCCAGCGAAGGCAAAAATGACCGCATTGGTGTGCAAAGGTCGAAGCCGCCCAAAAGACAGCATCTCGTGCACGTTGGCGGGCCAGTAGGCGATCTGCGTGGCGATAATCACCCCCACAAGCATCCCTACAATCCCCCAGATGATGGTCGCCCACGCGAACGCTCGCGTAATGCGGTCGTCGTAGACAACCTCTTCAAATCCTTGCGGGGGCGTTTCGGCCCGAGTAGTAACGGCACTCACAAGTCCTCCTAATACTGGTCACGCCCGTGCAAGGGCATGCGTCGCTTACTCAAGATACGTGCCACGCTGACGCAAAAAGTGCCGAATCTCCTAAGCGCTGGTATTAGCGTGCTTTTGAGGCGAGGCGAGGCCAGAGCTAAAAAAGTAGCCGGGCGCACTAATTGCGCAGCTTCTGGGCCCGCGCATAATAAGCGCCTATGTCTCATACCTTGACCCAGACTACCCCATGAAATTCTTTTCCTCGTGCAATGACCTGCAAAACCACGCACCTTTTGCGGCACAGCTGGCACAAGCATTGCTGGGTTCTGGCCTATGAATTTTGCCACATATTACGCTCAGGTATTTTCGATCGGATTGATCTGGGTCTTTTTCCATTGCGGCGGGATGTGTGGACCGATCCTCGCCGGAATCACGTCCGACATTAAGGACACGTCGCGCCCCAAAGAGCTTGTCAGACGAGCTGGACGCGTCTTGAGCTACCAAACCGGACGCGGCATCACCTACGGTTTGATCGGGGCGCTCGCGGGTCTTGTGGGAAGCGCATTTGAGGGCTCTCTTCGGGACTTCACTCAAGTCGCCGGATTTGTCTTGTCGGTTGTGTTGATCCTTGTCGGTCTGACACGTCTTCCCCCTTGGGCCCATAAATTTTCGGGCGGAAAATGGGCAAGCCAGGGCGGAGCGCTGCTGGGACGCGGGTTGATGACCCTGCAACGGCGAGGACCCAAGTCCGGGTTTCTGCGCTACCTGATGTTGGGTGCCATGATGGGCCTTCTGCCCTGCATGTTGATGTTCTGGGTCTTGAGCGTTGCAACGTCCACAGCTTCTCCGATTCACGGGGCGGGAGTCATGATTCTATTGGTAGCCATGACCACACCCACGTTGCTGGTCGCGGGATGTGCGGCCGCGTTGGGCGGAAGGCATCTGCATGGTGAGTGGATCGCACCTATGGCCATGATCGTGTCAGGGATCTGGCTGGGACTTATCGCGGCGGCAGCCAACGGCTGGCTGGACCATATCCACATTCAGTTTTCTATGTTTGGCGAGAAATACGTGCTCATGCTTTTTTAGGTGCTGGCTCAGGACGGAACATTTCGTGAAACGTTGACACGCTCGTTGAAACATAACAGAGTTCGGTATGCCGATTGTTTCAAAATACTCAAGTAAACCCGGCATCTTAGAGTCTGGCACGATCGATGCTCTTTAGATGAGCGTGTAGTTTGACCTAGCAGAGAAAAAGCCATGACTATCATCGTACTAATAGCAGCAGTCATAATGGGTTTTACGCTCGGGCTCCTAGGTGGAGGCGGTTCAATTCTGGCCGTCCCGATCTTGGTTTACCTGGCGCATGTTGACGAAAAAGTTGCGATCGCGACGAGTCTTTTGGTCGTCGGGGTCACAAGCCTCGGTGCCGTGATCGGCCACGCGAAAGCCGGCAACGTATCCCTAAAAATCGGTCTGATCTTCGGCGTGTTCGCCATGGCCGGAGCCGCAATCGGCGGCCAGATCGCCAAATTCATCCCCGGTGGAGTGCTCTTGGGCATCTTCGCGGGCTTCATGTTGATCACCGCCATCATGATGTTGCGCGGTGGCTCGTCAGACCTGAAACCAAGTGAGGAGGTCAAAAAGCACCTCCCTATCCTCAAGATCGGCGGCGAGGGCCTCTTGGTGGGTGCCGTGACCGGTCTGGTCGGAGCTGGTGGTGGATTCCTTGTGGTTCCTGCCCTCGTGCTTTTGGGCGGACTTCCCATGCGGCTCGCCATCGGTACCTCGTTGATGGTTATCGCGATGAAGTCCCTTGCTGGATTCGCTAGCTTTGCTTCGTACGTACCTATCGACTGGACTATGGCGCTGAGCTTCGCAGGTGCCGCCATCGTCGGTTCGTTTGTCGGAGCACAGGTCTCGACCCGTATCGACGCCAACAAGCTTCGAAAAGGCTTCGCGGTATTCGTCCTCATCATGGGCGTCGTGATCCTTGCCCAGAAACTCTTCCTCTAAGATACGCAACTTATTCAGCTAAAACGCCCGGTTCATCGAACCGGGCATTTTAGTTTTCGTGCGTATTGTCGCAGTATCTCGGTTCCAACTTCTCGCATAACTTCACGCCAGGCAGCAGGTCGGTCCCGACTGTTCGTGGCTGCGGACCGGAAGTCCTAGGCGCGTCCGTAAAGACCAACCCTTGCGAAGATGTCCGGATAATCGGCCCGAGCGGCGGGTCGACTACGAGTTTTTCATCACCAAAATAGATCGCGTCCGTGGCAACCAGACCAACCTTTCCATCATGAGTGATCAACGCACCATCGGCGCTTGAGGCCGGCACAGTGACCACACTTTCTAAGGCCAATTTTCCCGCC
>JBFFMO010000559.1:0-3905 GCA_041554035.1 Allomicrovenator sp.
GGCGCCTTTTTTGTGATCATTTTGCCGAATATTGCTGACCGAACGAAAGATACCGGACAAAAAAATGCGCCGATCAGGCGCCTTTTTTGTGATTCTTTCGTCTGGATCACTTGGCTTCGACGACAGCGATGTCGTCGACGAAGTCGAGCAGGAGCAGGCCGTCTTCGGTAGCTACGAAGCCTTGAGCGACCTTCGAGTAAGTGCCCTTGAAGACATGAATCTCTCCTTCTGCAATCTTCGACTTCTTGATGAAGTCGTCATCAAATCCGACGATTCGAAGCACCTTCTGGGCGTCGGCATCGTCTTTGATGAAGAGATTGGATTCAGGGCAAGGCTCGCCTGTCTTTTTCGCTTTCTTCGGGTCGCAAGGCGTCGAGATCTTCACAATCAAGCCTTTCACATCGACCTTCTGGTCCATGTGGTTTTCTTGATGATGAATCAAGCCTTCAACTCGCATGGTGCCATCTGCGTTCTTCTCAGGAATCGAGAAACCACTCGATGGAGGAGGATCGGGCAGATCGACTTTTGCAGGTGGCAAGGTCTCATCGATCTTGTCGTCTTCCACGACCACCGTTGGCGCCGGATCACATGCGAGAAGCAAAGTGACCGACGTGAGGGCCATTATCCAAGGGCCAAGCGTCTTACGCATCGTTTTCCTGGGGCGATTACGGATCATTTTCGTGCCGCTTCGGCAGCGATCGTGAAACCGTTGTACTCCTGTTGATTGATGGCTTGCAGGATATCGTAGAAGTAGTCCTCGCGAACGTCCAAATAGCTGAACGTTGATTCGAGGGATACCTGTCCGAAGTCCTCAGGGTCCATACCGGCGAGTTCGCACAAGATATCAACCACTCCCGAGGGGGAGTCGACGCGATTCTTGCCGACATTTATCCACATTTTCGACCAGTGCCGCGTTGGTTTCGGCGCCACGACCGGCTCTTCGGTGCGTTCACGTCGGTCCGGGCGGCGATCTCGCGATCGTCCTCCGCGTCTACCGTTGCGGTCCGAGGAAGGTCCTTCGCTGCGCGCAGGCCGATCGGACGATGGAGCTGATTTGGTCGGTTCGTTGGCCGCCGGTGCAGGAGCCTGGTCCCTGTTTTCGCTGCGTCGTCTTCCTCTTCTGCTTCGCTCTGGTCTCGCTTCTGAGTCACTTCGCGCAGGACGTTCTTCTGACCGTTCGCTTCGCTCAGGACGTTCCGCTCTTTCGCTTCGCTCAGGACGTTCCGCTCTTTCGCTTCGCTCAGGACGTTCCGCTCTTTCGCTTCGCTCAGGACGTTCCACTCTTTCGCTTCGCTCAGGACGTTCTGCCCGTTCGCTTCGCTCAGGACGTTCTGCTCTTTCACTTCGCTCAGGACGTTCTGCACGTTCCGTCGTCGACGTAGGAGCTTCCACATCGGACTCGCCGCGACGGCGACGTCGTCGGCGACGGCCTTGTTCCAGCGGAACATCGGTGTCCTCGATGTCGGTATGAACCGAACGGGCTGAAACCTCTGCAACAGCGCGGTCGCGTGTTTGATCGTCAACGACATCGACATCATGTGTCGCCACATCGGCTTCGAGATGCGCGGGAGCAGGAGCGGGGCGTTGTGCGGGTTTCGAGGCACCTGCACTGGCGTTTTCGGCCACGGCAAGAAGCTTGGCGATGAAACGCAGGCGTTCGGGGTCTTCTTTGCCTACGAGCGACTCGGCCACGCCGAGTTGAGCACCATAGGCCAATCCATCCATGCCATCGATCTTGTTGACCATCGCCTGGACGCACGACTTCTGACGCGCTTCCATGATGTCGCGCGCCGACGGCAAAGGACGTTGGGTCATCGGGAATTTGTAGAGCTTCTTGATGTTGATCAAGTTGCCCATCTCGCGAGGAGAAACCAGGCTCAGTGCCTTGCCCTTCTTGCCTGCACGCCCGGTTCGACCCGTACGGTGGATATAAACCTCCGCACTGTCTGGAAGCGTGTAGTTGATGACGTGGGAGAGATCCGAAATGTCGATCCCTCGAGCCGCGACGTCGGTCGCGACCAAAAAATCGATCTTGTTATCCCGCAATGCAGCCAGCGTGCGTTCACGCTCCTTCTGAGGCAGGTCGCCGTTCAAAACGTCGGCACGCATGCCGTGTCGTTTCAAGTACTTCGACAGCGTGAACGTATCATCCTTGGTATTGGCAAAGATGATCGCGTTTTCGGGCTGCTCGAATTCAAGAATGGCGAGCATGTCCCGCACACGGCTCACGCCACGAACGCTGATATAACTGTGCTCGACATCGGCGGCGGCCACATGGGCCCCCGAAAGGGTGACGAACTCAGGGTAATAGAGCATGTTGCTCGCGAGCGCCTTGATCTCTGCAGTGATCGTCGCAGAAAAAAGCAGGCTCTGACGTTCTTCGGGCAAGTATTTCAAGATCGCGTTGAGATCTTCAGCAAACCCCATCGACAGCATCTCGTCGGCTTCATCGAGGCATAACACCCGGAGGTGTTCGAGCGACAAATTGCCACGGTTGAGGATGTCGAGAAGACGTCCTGGAGTCGCACAAACAATGTTGGCTTCCGCGAGATCTTCGTATTGCCGATCGTACGACGCGCCGCCGTAGATGGTCGCGACACGGATCCCCTTGTGGGCACCAAGTCGCTCGAATTCTTCGGCAACTTGCTTGGCGAGCTCGCGGGTAGGGGCCAGGACCAATCCTTCAATGCGACCCGGACGCGGATCGACCATTTCGAGGATCGGGATGCCGAACGCCGCTGTCTTTCCTGTGCCGGTCTGCGATTGAACGATCAGGTCAATGCCTGCCATGCCAAGTTGGATGGTCGACGTCTGAACCGGGGTGGGGGTGACGTAGCCCACGTCTTTGAGCGCGCGAAGCATTTCGTCGCTCAAGTAGAAATCTTCGAAACCTTTCTTATGCAGATCGACCATGTACCTGTTCTCTTATCGGCCAGCTTGGGCCTGTTCACTTTGATCGGGACGCGGTTTCCATAGCGAACTCAGCGCATACACGCAAGCACGCTGGTGGAGCGACCGTGATTATTCAGATTCTTTGCGGATATGCCACAGGATTCGTTCCGCCTGCTCTCGCAGGCCTTCCGGTAAATTTGTTGCGCGCACATCTTCAGATGGCTTGATCTCTTCGACGTTGGGTAGTGGCACGGCCGCAAAGCCATCTGCGGCGTGCAATACAAGCTGAGGAGCAGCAAAGGGCAGGCGTGAGTCCATCCGAGACCGCAGCAATTCCTTCCGCTTATTCAGCTCACCAATCCACGCAGCACGAACCTCAACATGTAGTTTCCCGTCACTCAAGCCAACAGGCCGAGTGTGCAGAGCGATGTCCGGGCCAACCAATGTGGTCCAGCATTCAACAAATAGATTCAGAGTTGGAGGCCGCTTGGCAGCGGTCCAGGCCTCTTTCATGAGATCGGAGAAAGCGTTGCTCATCCAGCGAGTGCCTTTTCGATGCGTTTGCGTACGGCCGAGGTTGATCCGACACCATCTACATGATGCAGGATTCCCTTGCTCTCGTAGAACGGGATGATCGGCGCCGTTTCGGAATGATACTTCTTGAGTCTCGCCCGACAGGCTTCCTCAGTATCGTCTTTTCGTTGAGTGACCCGCCCAGCCACGTCGGCTGGAGGTGGGTTGAACGTCATATGATAGATCTCGCCGGTTACAGGGTCCGTACGGCGCCCTGTAATTCGCTCCACGATGAACTCATCAGCCACCTCAATTTGCACCACGGCATCCAACGTGACGTTCGCGTCGATCAACGCTTGGTCGAGCGCCTCGGCCTGAGGGCGCGTGCGTGGGAAACCATCGAGCAAGAACCCATTAGTGCAATCGGGTTTCTGAATTCGCTCCAAGACCATCCCTATGACCACTGCGTCTGGAACCAGACCGCCTGCTTTCATAAAGAC
>JBFFMO010000560.1:0-3905 GCA_041554035.1 Allomicrovenator sp.
CAACGGCAGCAAACCCTCATGGCCCCAGAAGACGACATGTGGGCGACCTTCGCAGACTTGGCCAATCCTTATTCGCTGACGCTAGGAACGCGGCTCGTGGGTCGGTTTTCCGTCGATGACGACAACCAGCTTCACGGCTTCTACGTTTGCGACGAGTTTGAGGAGCTAGCGGACGAGCTCTTCACGCGCGTCGTCAATGACCTGGGCGTCTCGGCCGCAATGGCCTCGACGGTCGATCCTGCATTCTTGTCACGAAGCCTGACGGCAGGTGGGCCGGCTCGTTCAGTGGCGCTGATGTACGATTACGTCGCACAACCAGCGAGCGACGAGGTTGTTGAGGTGCGGCTCGCGACCCGTGCAGACCACGCAGCCGCAGTGGTGTTCTACCAAGCTGAAACCGGAGGCCCGGAAGCGTTTTTGGCACCTTATCTGGGCGAGCGCATCGACTCAGGCGAGCTTTACCTTGTTGAAGCTGAGGGGCAGATCGCGGCAACCGGAGAGCGCCGAGTCGACAAGCGGGCACCCGGAAACGCGCATCTTGGCCTTGTCGTGGGCACTGAACTTCGCGGTCAAGGCATGGGCAGCCGGCTCATGAACACGCTCACCAAGATTTGTATCGATGGCGGCATGATTCCACGATGTTCAACTGAACCTACAAATAAGGCCGCACAGACGGTGATACGCCGTGCTGGGTTCCGGAACCGTCACCAGACCTTCGCGGTCGCCCTTACCGAGGCGCAATCAGAACCCTAGGAGCGCGCTCCGGCCACACTTTCCGCCATCGGGTCGACAGACATTTAACCAGCTGTTTGGAAGTCTTGCCTAATTTTGGCTGCGCAGGGACGGAATGCTTAACCTTTTTTTCATTGGTTAAGGGCCGTTAATGTAATAGCTCTGACGTTCAATCGACACACATGGGGAGCCTCGTCCGGAATCAATGAGGTCTGGTAATTATGTTCGCTGAAGATGCACTACGTGTGGAATTAGACCACGCGGAAATTGACTCCGGAGATGCCGTCACAGGGCGTCTTATTCTTGCCCTTAAGAAACCCCACACAGGCACAATTCGCGTGGAGATGGGCTGGAGAGTCACGGGCAAAGGCAATAAATCTGGGGAGGTTTTGGAGACGCACGACCTCTTCACCGGAGACATCGAGGCCGGCGCGCACGCGTTTCCGTTCGCATTTCCTACCCCACATGGGCCGTTTAGTTATGCCGGAACCCATATGGAGGTCGAGTGGTCCGTGAAAGGGCGAGCCGATATCCCTTGGAAGATCGATCCAAAAGCCACGGCGGTCTTCAAGCTCAACCCCGGTGAGGTCGATAGCGGGGAGGATTTTCCGATCGTTGTCGGCTCGGTCGTCGAGGAGCTCAAGGAGGATGCGGGCTCGAACATGATTCTTGCGGGCATAGGCCTTGTCATGTTCTTAACGGGGCTCGGATTATTCTCGATAAGTGCTGCCTTCGGCGTCGGTTCCATGGTGGTTGGTCTCGGTTTTGCGGTGCCGCTCTTTGCCAAGAAGCCGATCGGGAAGATCCAGCTGAGCTTCGAGCCGAAAGAGGTGCGCGCCGGCATGCCGGTGAATTGGAAGGCGAGCTTCAAGCCCAAGCCTGGCGTGGTGATCAACAACGCCACCGTCGTTTTTCAGTGCCGCGAAATCGTCACCAAAGGGTATGGGAGAGACCGCAACGTCTGGACCGAAGTCGTCTTTCGACATGAGGAAAAACTGCCGCAAGGCGCCAATCCACCATTTGAAGGTCGGTTTGAAGTCCCTCACATCTACTCACTCTTACTCAAGAGCCACAACCTGTTCTGGACGATTGGACTTCATATCGACATCGCAAGATGGCCCGACTTCCACGTGGAAACGAAGTTCAAGGTGTTGCCTCCGCTGAAGCCGTTCTTGTTGGTCGCGGCTGACGACTCGCAGGATCTGAGCTGGTAAGTGAAACCAGACATTCGACTTTGGTTTTCACCCAGCCATTGAGGAGTACAATAGAGTTCCTAAATAAGCGTCGCTTTTCTTAACGCTCTTTATCGAAATGAGTGAAAAAACACCTATGCGCAAAAGACTTGAGTTTGTTGAAGGTAATTCGAGTAAATTCTGGGAAGTCAGCGTGGAGGGCGACGCCGTGCACACCCGGTACGGCAAGATTGGCTCCGATGGCCAGCAAACCGTCAAGGAGACAGGCTCGCCCGAGGCGGCGACAAAACTTGCCGCGAAGCTCGTCGGCGAGAAGACTCGCAAGGGGTACGTCGAAGTCGAAGATGACGGGGAACCCACCGCGAGCGCTCCTGCCGCTGCCGCTGCCGCTCCCGCTCCGGCAGAGATTAAGGCAACAAAAGCGACTTCGAAGAAAGTCGCTCCGAAGCCGGCCGCTTCCGCGCCTGCGGCCGCTTCCGCCGCGTCAACGTCGTCGTTTGTTCCCTTCTATACGCCTGCAAAGCCGGAGCGCGAGTACGCACCGTTCCCGACGCCCATGCCGCTGCGTGGCGAGGCGCGCGCGGTAGATCTTCGCTTTGGCGTGTTTGCGATCGCCTACGAAGAACCGAAAATCTACGTTGTTGACTCTCGTCAAGGCCATGACGAAGTCAGCTTCGAGCCTCCATCAAAAAAGGGCTGGTCCGTCGGTCTGGTCCGCTGCATCAAGGTGGTTTTGCATGAGGACTCTCCATGTCTTGTGGTGGCTTATTCGTTGAAGGCTGCGTCCAAGACGAGTTCAGCCATTGGGCTCTTTGGCTTGGATGGCTCTCCCATCGTAATCCGCGAGGCAGAGGGTGAAAGTGGGTTCGACGTCCTTGCTGTGGGCCCGGACGGTGAGTTCATGGTCTGGCGTGCTGGCCAGAGGCTCTTCGCGGCGACCATCGCGGATTTTGTCGCAGGGTTAGACACGCATCAAATACAGGCTTCGCCTTACGCAGAATTGGTGTTTGACGAAAACGGTGTCCTCTACGAGGGCGGCGTTGGCTGCTCGGTCCATGAGCCTGACTCCAAGCCTCGGGAGCTGCTCTCGAACGGGGTCGTGCAATTCTTTGCGACAGGTGCGGGGTTGCTAGGCCCGCATTTCGCGCTCAAGGAAGGTGAGGTTCGCACGATCGACTCATCGGCATGGGCTTACGCCGTGAAGGGTGAAGACGGTGATGATGAGTTTACGGCTTATGAGGCGGCCGGGGATGGTCAGCTCGCATGCTTCGGCCCTGGCTCGACCGAAGCTCCGCACTTATGTTTTGTCGATCTGAGCACCCACGCAGTGCTCTTGGTGCACCCACTTCCGAAGCGTGGATATTTCCACCTTTTTCGACAGAATAGCACCCTCTACATCGTCGATGACGTGGAGATGACCTCGATGCCGTGGCCGTCGTTGGAGAACCTCCGCACCGCGCTTCCGACACCGAAAAACGAACCGGTGCTTCCCCTCGTCGGCGTTCGGAAGACTTTGCCTATGGGCGAGGCGCGCTTCCCTGAAAGGCTGCGGCTGCGCGAAGAAGTCGTGCATATGGATATCAACCACGGGGTGATTGCTTACCCAGGCTCTGCGGGCGAGTTCTACGTGGTCGAGCCGGGGCTCGAGGCGCGCAAGATCGAACTCGCGTGGCAATCCGAGTGGTTTTCGGAGGGGGCCAGACCCGCCGAGGTCAACGGCGTGAAGGTCGTGCTCCATGAGGGGCGCCCCTGCCTCGCCATAAGCTCGGACAACGATGGTCCACCAATGAGCGATGGCCCAGCCATCGGGATTTATCGGCTCGACGGCTCGTGCATTGCGATTCGCTACGATTTTGACGAAAAGGCGCGGAAGGCCAAAAAGTCTGGGGCTTACCGCTATTCACACATGAAGCTCATCGCCGCGAGCCTCGACGGCGACAAGATCGCGTGGACGGAGGGCTACACGCTGCGTGTCCAGAC
>JBFFMO010000561.1:0-3903 GCA_041554035.1 Allomicrovenator sp.
CCCAGAGGTGAAGATCTATCAAGGCTACTCGTCAGGCGTGTTCGAAGTCGAAATCACACACCCTTGGAACGACTCCATGATCTTCGAGAATGCCTGTCTACCGCTGGAGACCTATCCACGAAAAGCATGTGTTGAGCGTTTCATTACCCGGTACACCCTCGAACGTGAATGCCCACTGAATTGTAGTGCGCTCGACTCAGGCCAATCCATGACAGTCGTCGATATCTTCCCCAATATTGAGGGCGAGTAAAACGACATCACGCTTCCTGAGGAACTCCATGAGTGCCTGCCATACCCCGTCGCAGGGCCTTTAATCGGGGGCGAGTGTCCTGAAGAGGTCATCGTGCGGCCATGAATGTGGATAGGACCCCCAACTTCGGACCGACGTGATGGAAAGAACCAAAAGCCCTTATTTATATTTTTTTGCAGCAGCGACAGCACTTATCTGCGGCTGTGGCGATTCAAATACAACGACGCCAGTCGAAAGGCGTGTCGAGTTCGTTCCCGGTAGGTATCGCGCGGAAATCATCAAGATCGACAGCGATTGCGAACCACCTCTTGAACATATTATCGCTGCTACCGGTCAACCCAGTGCCGGAATCGTGGAGTTGGTGTGGCAAGACATCTTCGAACCGCCGCTTCCAGTCGCAGAGTTCACACTTGTAGATCCCCGGCTCGAGAGCATGCCCACCCTGAAGACGACGACTTACTGCGAAGAGATTCCCGGACAAAGCAGACTATTCTGCACGTTCCTTCCAGGTGAAAAGATCAATGAACTTGATGGGGCCGGGTTCTATTTAGGCTGCAATCAAGCAGGCGACCCCATAACCGGCCCTGAGTTCAAGATTTTTCAAGGCTCCTCGCGTGGGGTGTTCGAGGTCGAGACCGTGCATCCATGGACCGAACCGCTGGTCGGTTCGAGCGCGTGTCTGCCCATGGAGACCTTTCCACGAACAGCATGCACCGAACGTTTCGTGACCCGATACACCCTTGTCCGTGAGTGCCCGCTAAATTGCACGGCAAAAGGCTCAGGGTATTCTGAGCGCAGGATCGACATCTTCCGCGATATCGAGGGCACCTACCGAGAGGTTACACGTCCAGAGGAACTGTATGAGTGTGTGCCATTCGATAGTCGGAGGCCATTGACTGGCGGGGAGTGTGCTGAAGAGTTCATCGTGCCGTGAACGCGCACGATGAGTCCGCGCAACCCGTTGTGACTAAAGTGCCGGCCTGGACGGCCAGAAAAAAGGTTAGCGGCGGCGTCGCCATACGAGCGCGCCGAACAAGAACACCAGCAGCCCAAGCGGCATCGCCCGCTTCGCCTGAACACTGCGGCAACCGCAATCGCTCGTGACGCTGAAGGGCCGTGGCGCCTCAGCCGTCATCAACACGTTGTATTGGCGACCGTCTTTGGATGCATCGATGAGCAACTGGCGAGTCTGGTATCCGGTTGCGCTCAGATTCACGTTCCAGCTGCCTTCGACCAACGCCGGCTCCCAGGTCGCCACGCCGCCAGTCACCGGCAGGGTTTCTTGAACGGTCAGTCCATTGCGTGAGCCGTCGATCACCACTTCAGCTGGGGCGGTGTTTTCAAACGTGATGTCGACCTTCACGACATGAGTCGTTTCGGGGGTCAATACATATGAGCGCGAGATATCCGCACTCAGGTCGACGGTGTCGGCGACCGAGATGTAGCCGGGGAAGCCGATATCCACCTGATAGGTCGCAGCCGGCAGCCCCGAGAACGAAAATGCTCCGGCGATATCGGTGTAGGTTTGCCGATTGGTGTCAGCATTGGTGACGCGCACATCCACGGCACCGTTATCTGCGGCACCTTCCAGAACCACGGTTCCCGAAAACGTGAAGAAGAGCTCTGCCGCGTCGGTGTCGGCATCTGCGCCCATATCCGAGTCTGCATCCGTGCTCACGTCAGCTGTAGCGTCTGAGGCCATGTCCGACGCCATATCCGAGCCCATGTCGGCGGCCATATCCATACCGACGTCCGAGGGCATATCCGAGCCCATATCGCCTACATCGGCTTGGGCAATCGCAGGAAGAGCCAGAAGCAACATCACCAAAAAATTACGCATTCGCAGTCTCTCCCTCTTCCTTAACGCGGCCGAGCCACGAGAATGCCGCCACAATAGCGACACCCAAAAGTCCACAGCCGACGGCAATTCCAACGTTGGCATCCAATGCCGTTGGAATCACATTGATTTCGACCTCGTTCACCAAATGGCGAAACGGCCAAATCCCTCGAAGGCACCCTACCATCAAGCCAACCAGCACCGCGAGCGTGGGGCCGCCATGACGGTGCAGCAGGTAACTCAATACCCGTGCGAAACTCAAGATGCCAACCAAACAGCCCAACACAAAGACGATCACGTACGAGGCCTGAGTCACGGGCAGATGGCCGTGTGCCAGAGTCGACAGGAAGCCTTTCAGTGCATTCAGAATGAAAAAATACACGCCCAGAATCAGCAGAATATACGACCCACTGATGCCCGGAAGAATCATGGCGCAAATCGCGACGACCCCGGCGATAAAGACGAACCAAATCGTGGGGCGTGGGACTTGGACCGGCGTTCCAGCAGAAATCATGACGTCGTCATAGGGCTCGGCGCGGGCCTTCAAGACGTTTTTGTCGACGACGGGTTGCAGGTTTGCCTCGTGGGTTGCCGTAAGTTCAGCAAATTTCGCAGGCTCGCTTTGGGCGACCGAATCACGAAGGGCCTGATTCTTTTCGGCCCAGAAAACCTGCTCGGAGGACATGCCGCTTGGGCCGCGCCGTGTGACGTCTTTGAGCGATTCGCCTTCTGAGGTGACTGTGGTCCACTCACGCGCCATATCAAACGAGTTGGCGGGATTGGTCACGACGAAGCCAAATGCTGCTCCGAGCGTCATGCACAACGCCACAATGGAAATCTGAGCCGGTGTCTTGAACGAAATCATGCGCATCGGCACGATCACGCTGGCCACGATGAGGCCAAAAAACAACCCACGCATTGCAACTGGATAGTTCTCCATCAACATCGGAATCACTGAACTCCCAGCGACAATCGCGGTCGCGATGCCAGCCATCAGGGCAATCAGGAATTCGAAGTTCAGGTGCTTCCACTCGGCGCGGACGATGTCGAGGTCTTCGGCCTTTCGTCCGCCTTTGAGCCAGCGCAAAACATAGAGCAGCAGGTGAGGGCGGACGCCTTTGATCGTATCGACCAACTCGCCGTAAATCCCCAAGATGAGCGCCAGAGTTCCACCGCTAACGCCAGGGATGACGTCGGCAGTGCCCATGGCAATACCCTTCAAGAACAGAATGAATCGAGACATAGACTTCCAATTAATTCGACGGTGCGGAGAGTACCGGAAAATTCGCTGAAGCCAAGCCCGCTGCGGTTGACGCTAAAATCGAGGTTCGGCGCGATAGTCGGAACGTACGTTCTGGCCGATATAGAGGGTGTCCTGCTGCTCGTAGAGCTTGAGGAAAAGCGCGACAAATTTGGCCACCTTCTTGGCATAACCTCGGGCTTGATCGTAGGGGATTTCCTCGACGAACTCGTCCAGGGGTTGATTTCCGCGGCTGTCGAGCCAATCGCCGACACGATGCGGTCCGCCATTATATCCCGCAAACGCCAAAAGTTCTTGTCCGCGGAATTTGCGGAGCAACTGCGAGAAATAGAACGCGCCATGAGCGATGGCGACCTCTTCGTCGACCAAGTCCTGTGGCCCAAAATCTTCGTCGCCTAACATCAGCGCCGTCTTTAACCCGGTTTTTGGAATCACCTGAAGAAGTCCCAGCGCTTGAGCCGTCGAGACTGAATCTGGATTATAGGAGCTCTCGACCGTCATCAATGCCCAGAGCAAATAGGGATTGACGCCATTCTTGTGGGCTTCGCGAAGCAC
>JBFFMO010000562.1:0-3884 GCA_041554035.1 Allomicrovenator sp.
CACCGCTCACTGCTCACTGCCCACCTCTCACCGCCCAGCGACCATCTCCACCAGTTCGTCGAAATCGTAAGTTCCGTCGGCGGACTCTTGAAGAAGCTTGATATGTTTTTTGACCTGAGCCGGTGGTGCAGCCAGCCATTTTCCAAAATTGGAAACAAAGGCGTCAAACGCCTCGGCTCGGTACCATCGGCGACCGTTGTAGATGTTGACCTTCAACGCCCGCTGAACCATCACGTTATTGAGCCAGGATGCCGCATCGATTTCCTCGACAGCCAAAGCCGCCCGCGCAAGCGCGGCATCGACAGGGTCGAGTCCGAGACGTTCAGGGAAACGCCAAACGTCAAACCACTCACTGGCATGAAGCGGATGAATCGCTTTGAGCAAATGCACGACCGCATATTTCATCGTTTTTGGTAATTCTGCCTTAGGCTCAACAAAGCTCAGGTCCGCGTGACTTCGAAGCTCATCGTGAAGCTTTTTCCAGGGCAATTTGCCTAACGCGAAACCCTCGATGGCCTCGTGCAAGGGCTGGTATTCGAGCATTTGACGGGCGAGTTCGAGGTCCTCGACGCCATGGCCGCCAAGCAAATTGCAGAGCTCGCCAAATTTGCTGGCATCCGCCAATTTCCAGTCCAAGAAGACCCGGTATTCGTAAGCGCCAAGCATCAAAAAGATGCCGTCATTTTGCAATTCGTCGGTCCAACGAAGGTACTCAAGGCCACCTGTGACTTCCTTGAATCGAACCAACTTGCCCGGCTCAAAACCCAGGCCCGCCATCAACGGCATTTGGGGCGAGTTTTTGACCCAACCCGCTGCGTCTCCAAAACGATTATGATACGCGACGAGCGCGCGTTCATCGCCGCTGCGATTGCTGTAAACAAAGACGTTTTCGTCGGTTCCGTGTTCGTGCTGAAGATCGTACATCACAAAATCTTCGACTTCGGAAAAAAGCCATCGACGATGCAGCAGCGGAAAAATCACGCGTTCATGATGTTCCAAGAGCGGTTGATCAACGTCCTCGTCGTGCATGGGTTTGCGGAAATCCATGCCGTATTTCTCGCGGAATCCCTCGACCTGGCCGTGGCCAAACATCGGCAATCCCGGCATCGTCGCCATCAAAACGCAGACACCAAAATACTTATCGCCGCTGCCAAATTGTTCGACGGCGGTGTCTTCGTCTGGATTATTCATGAAGTTCACATAGCGCTTCAGAATCTGTGGATCCGCGGCCATCGTATCGCGCATCAAACCGCGGTATTTGGCGTTTTCTTCGTCGCGCAGCATGTTCATGAACGCGGAATTATAAACACGATGCATGCCCAGATTCCGAACAAAATACCCTTCCAGCATCCAGAATGCTTCGGCCAATAAAAGCGTATCTGGGGCTTCTTCAGCCACACGGTCCACAACTTCTTGCCAGAATTCGCGCGGCATACGCCGGTCAAATCCAATTTTGGTGATGCCAAACGACGCACGTGAAGGGATCGCTCCACCACTGCCAGGCTCAGGATACCAAAGGCGCTGAACATGTTGTTTTACAAGGGTCATCGCCGCATCGAACCGAATAATCGGAAAACGTTTTGCGACATGTAAAATCGTCTGAATCACGGCTTCACGGACTTCCGGATTCAAATAATCAAGCTGAGCCGTGTCGTTCCATGGCATCGTGGTGCCGTCGTTGCCGTGATAAATATAGCGCTCATCACCGGTCGAATGGTCGTAGCGCTTAAAGACGACGGCCGCGTCGGTTTTGTCGAAATAATGGTCCTCAATATGAATGCTCAGATTCGGATCGTCGCATAAATCTGGACCGTTAAACGTGTAGCTTGGGAACGGCGAGTGTTTTGTACTTACAAACCAATCCGGGTGTTCAATCACCCATTTCGAGACCACGCCGACATGGTTGGGCACCATATCTGCCGCCAATCGAACGCCATGTCTCCAGGCGCGATCGCGCAGCTCCTGCCACGCATCGTCACCACCGAGTGCATCGGCGATTCGGTAATCATAGAGCGAATAAGCCGAAGCCACGGCATCAGGGTTTCCGCATAATTGTTTAATCTTGCGTGAGGCGTCGCTTCGCTCCCAAAGCCCGATCATCCAAAGCCCGTTCAGGCCTCGACGCGAAAGTTCAGCGAGTTCTTCCTCAGGCACATGGTCGAGGCGGTCAATTTGGCGTCCATATTTACGCGAGAGCTGATACAGCCAAACGTAGATATTCTTGGCGATGATCACACAATTGGGCATCCAGTCACGGTCCTGAGTGAACCGCTCCTCGTCCGCGTCGTAGCTCAGAAAATCATAGGATTGTGTGGGACCGGGTCCATGCAGTCCGATTTTAGCTTCTTCTCTAAAATAATCCTGAGAACGAAGCAGGGCGTTAATCAGCGACTCATCCAAAAGATCGCGCCAATTTTCCAATACCCAACGCACCTGTTCATCCAGCGTCGACGCCTGAATCGCGGCTTTCAAGAATGCCAAAATCGAGGTGCCACGAAATGTCCCGGCAGCTTTGGCCGCCGTTTCGATCGCGGCAACGGCCGCTTTGCGCAACCCTGCGTCCTTGGGGCTTGAGGCGATCAAATCCTTGAGGTGTTCTGCTGCGGGATTCTGTTCATGAACCGATATGATGATCGGCTCAATGACAACATCTCCGCCAAAATCGACCTGCCATTGCGCCGCAAACTCGGCGTAGGAGTCGCCCAGAGCGGTCTGAAAAGTCGTTTCGTACGCTTGTCGGTGGGACGGCGCCCATGCTTGCAGGATCTGGCGAAACGCGGCGTCGAGCACAGTCAGGGCGTGCAATTCGGCAGCTGACACAGAAGGCTCGGCCGAGCGCCGTTCATTCAGCCGAACCGCCAACCACTGAAACGTCTCCCAGGCGCCCACAGGCAAGCCATCGGGACTGACGTGCGTTCCGATTTCAAATCGTTGCCGCGCTGGGCGCGAAATTCGCAGTGCCATAGGTCACCTGATTTACGACGCAAGTATCTGCGTAAATTGCCAAACGTCTTCGAACGAACAGTAGAGCGGTGCAGGAGCTACGCGTATCACATCAGGCTCGCGAAAATCACAAACAACTCCCGCGGCCTGCAATCTCTCGAAAAGTGCTCGCCCATTCTTCAGCGTTCGTAACGAAATTTGTGCCCCTCGGGCCTCTGGATCGCGTGGGGTGATGACTTCGAATTCTTGATTTGGCAACGCATCAAGTAAGGCCAACAGATATTCGGTGATCGCCACTGTTTTGGCGCGCAACGCCGGCATCGTGGCCTCCTCGAAGAGGTCGAGCGAAACCTTATGAGCAGCGAGCGATAGAATCGGCGCATTGCTCAACTGCCAACCATCGGCGCCATAAGCTGGATGAAAACCCGGCTCCATCTTAAATCGTGTCGCAGGGTCATTCCCCCACCATCCCGCAAAGCGTGGTAATTCGGGCGAATCAGCGTGGCGCTCGTGGACAAAAATCCCCGAAACACCGCCAGGTCCCGAATTCATGTATTTGTACGAACACCAGGCCGCAAAATCAGCACCCCATTCATGAAGCTTCAGCTCAAGATTTCCTGCGGCATGCGCCAGATCAAAGCCCACACGTGCGCCTGCACGATGACCCGCCGCTGTGATGCGACCCATGTCAAAGGCTTGGCCTGACAGGTAGTTCACACCACTAAACATCACCAACGCGATGTCTTGCCCGTGTTCCTCCAAGTATTTTTCGATGTCCTTGGTTCGTAGCGTGTGCTCGCCTTCGCGCGGTTGAAATTCAACCACCGCATCCGCGGGATCAAAACCGTGAAAACGGACCTGGCTTTCCACCGCGTATTGGTCCGATGGAAACGCTGAAGCCTCGATCAAGATCTTGTAGCGTTTCGAAGTCGGTCGATAAA
>JBFFMO010000563.1:0-3878 GCA_041554035.1 Allomicrovenator sp.
GCACCATCGAATCGGCTTTCAGCCAGAGCAAAAAGTCGTCGACCGGGGTGTCGCGCGTGATCATGTTCAAGTGCCGCAACGCCGCTGGAGGCTCGTCGAGGTCCAATTCGGCCCGGGCCAAAAGCAAGAGCGCCTGATCCCTGGACGCAACCCCGGCCGGGCTTTCGGGCTGCGTGTCCAATTCCAAAACGATCGCTCGCGCCAAGGTACGGGCCTCGGCGTATTTTCCGTCAAAATGAAATTGGCGCGCCTTTTCGAGCGCGGATTCAAAATGGGTGGCCTGAGCGCGTGCCCGTGATTCCTCGATCGCTAAATCGAAAACACTTGCGCTGGTGTGAATCACACCGGGCAACTTCAGCTTATCGTCAATGGTTCTAAGGTCTTGGTCGGTAAAAGGAGCGCTCCCGAGGCCAGCGCTGATGCGTCGGAAGTGTTGTGCGGCAAGTTCAGGCACGGTCACTGCGAAGGCAATGAAAGTGGCGATGCCGATGTTCATGGCGCGAGAATGACGGTCCGAAGACATCGCTTTCCTTTTAAGACAAAAATTGTAGTCACCTGACTCTACAGCAAGGTTGGTGCTGACCCAAGTAACCCATACTTTATAAACAGGAGACCGGCCTCGCTTGTTCCGTCCACGTGGGGATTCTGATATTCATGGCCCTTAAACGGATCGAAGAGGAACCCTATGAGCGACAAACCGACGAGCGGGGCGATTGCATTGTTTCGTCTGGGTCATTGGGATGAAATCCCGGCCTGGAAGTTGAACTTGGTAGCGCCGCTGTTCACGCTCTACTACTCCATCCGCGAGTTCTTTCGCGATCGGGCGCAAAACTTGGCCTCAAGCCTGGCCTACACAACGGCGCTCTCGTTGGTGCCGCTGCTTTCGGTCGTGACGTCCGTTCTAGCGATCTTTGGGGCATTCGATAAGACCAACGACACCCTGATTCTTTATCTGGAACCCGTGTTCCCGGCCGCTGCGGCAAAGGCCGCCCACTACCTTCAGGAATTTGCGCAGACAAGCGCCACGGGCGTCGGCGGTGTCAGTGCCGTGGCGTTCCTGGTGATCTCGGTATTCTTGTTTCTGGATATCGAGCGCACGTTTAACGCTGTTTGGCACTCGGCAAACACGAGGCCGCTCTTCGGCAAACTGCTCACCTTCTATTTTGTGGTCACGTTCGGGCCGATTCTGGTCACCACCTCGGTCGGCCTCACGGCTCGTGCTCAGTTGGTCTTGACCCGATTCGGGCTCGAGATGGGGTTCTTTGGCACGGTCGCACCATTTTTGATCGCGTTCTTCTTGTTCACGATCATGCATTGGTCCCTCCCAAGCACCCGCGTGCGTTGGTCTGCAGCCTTTGTGGGTGGGCTTTTCACGGCCTTGTCTTTCGAGGCCGCAAAATATGGGTTTAACTTCTACGTCACCCACGTGATCCTTGAGTCGTACAACACGATTTACGGGGCGCTGGGCCTCTTTCCGATCTTTTTGGTCTGGGTTTATGTGTCCTGGATTGTCGTGCTTCTGGGCGCTGAGCTCGCATACACGGTGCAGAACCTGAGAACGATCGTCGAAGTCGACGCGGCTCAAGTGCGCACGCCAGCCAAACAGAAAACCAATATTTTCAATCCGTTGGTTGGACTCGAAGTTTTGACGCCTGTGGCTCGGCAATTCAAGTCAGGGCATGGCGCTTTGGCCGAAACCGAGTTGATTCGCGAACTTGGATATCACGAAGGTTTTCTTCGCGAAGTCGTCTCGGAACTGGAGCGATTAGGGGCGGTCAAAAGCGTCGAAGACGTGGACCATGGCGAGCGTGCGGTGATTCCCGCAAAACAACTCGACGATATCGGGCTGATTCGAATCACCGAGAATTTCTTCGACTTTTCGGAGCCCAATTCGGCTCTGATGGCCCAGCTTCAGTCCGAAATCCGCCGGGTCACGGCGGATGTCATGCGCGGCAAGACTGCGCTGGCGCTGGTGGGGGAGGTTCCATCTTTGGGGCAACTCAAACCCCGAGTCGCGTGGACACCACAGGCCCCGGCTGAGAGCCCGAGTGATATCTCAGGCGTGGCGCGCCTGGCGGCTGCCCGTGTGCCCTCAGTGATTGTGGATGTGAGCGCTCAAACGCCGGATGAAAGCGCGAGCATTGAAGTCACCGAAGACCAAGTCTCAGAAATTGAGAACTTGCCTTCGATGATGATGAATGCGGACGCAAGTGAAGACGAGCCCACCGCAGTCAGCGGCAACGACCCTGACGTGTCGATGGACGAAGCTGATATTGACCTGGGCGACGACTGGGAAGACTTCGACGTCTCGTCGGCATACGACGACGTGCTCGCCAAGCCATTGCCCGACGAGCTGCGGAAGACCTCAGAAATTGATTTTGATGAATTGGTGCTCCTCGACGAGTAATTACTCTTCGAGGTGAGCGATCCGGTCTTTAAGGATGAGCTTACGTTTCTTGATGACCTGCTTTTCGTATTGCTCTTCGGGGGACAGCGAAAGGTGGCGGTCAAGCTGCTCCAGGCGCAGATCGAGGGTCTCGTGTTCTGACTTCAGAACAAGAAGATCTTCGGCAGCTGGGAAGGACGATGGTCTGGCGCTTTGCATCATGGCTCCTGTCGAGAGTTCAGTAGAGTAAGTTAGGTGCGGGTCGTTCCGGTGTCAAAGGCGGGCGCGCTGGTTTCTTTTAGTGTTGACACGATCGACCCACTTTATTAGAAAATCCGCCCCGCCATACATTGACGATTTGTGGCGGGTGGAAGTTGAACCCTTCCGTGGTCGGGAATCGTCTAATGGCAGGACAGCGGATTCTGATTCCGTCAATCTAGGTTCGAGTCCTAGTTCCCGAACTTGTAGAAGTTAATTAAGGCCCGTTCGTCTAGCGGTTCAGGACGCTGCCCTCTCACGGCGGTAACACGGGTTCGACTCCCGTACGGGCTATGTAAATCAGCGGCGTGCCGCGAGGAGACTGAAAAATGGCAACGAAAAAACCAGCAAAAATCGCGTCCGCAAAGAAAGGCAAAGCCATCGCAAAGCCTTGCTCTACCTGTGGATCTGAAATGGCAATGGCGAAAGTCCTTCGAGTCGAAGGATCGAGCGGCATGTACTGGCTTTGCACCAGCAACACATGCAACTCCATGATGACGACTTCGGGCGCCCAAGCTGGCTCACTCGAAATCTGAACTCATCAGAAGATCGTGAAAAGAGAACCCGCGTAGGCGGGTTCTTTTTTTTTGTCCTCTGGTGTACGTTCCTGCGCCCCTGGGAATGAAGGGGACGGTTGCGACTATTATGGCTTGGGTTGATGCGGTTCAAAGGAGTTCGAATGACTGGATGGATGCTCAATAAACTTCGGCCCGTGGTCTTCGTCGCCGCGCTGATCGCGTTGCCTTCTTCGGCTTTTGCTGAAGGTGGAAGTGTTCGATTCTCGTACGAACGCATCGAAGTGGGTGACAGTGTTGAATGGGCGTTGATGCCGCATTTAGAGACAGCGCTCGTGGGCAAAGTCGACGAGAAATTGCTCAAGAATGCATTCGAGCTTCTTAAAAAAGACAAACGCGGGACCTACGGCAAGTCGTCGATCGCCATCAGCGGTAAGTCTCCAAAATTCAAAGCCACCGTCACCATCGATCCAGACTTCGCCAAGTATTCTGTGATCATCATCGCGGAGTCGGTCTTTACACTGACCGAACTCGGTGTCGACGAGGTTTCGTTTCCTGGCCTCACAGACGGCCCGCTGACCCGCGCTGATATTCCGTTTTCGGGTTATTCGCTGGTTTTGCCGCTTTTCCGTGCCGTGGGTGTCTCCAGCCCGCATGTGCAGATTCGGTTGCCCGACGGAAAGCTTCTTCCAAGCGAGGAAGTGCAGACCAAATGGAAA
>JBFFMO010000564.1:0-3875 GCA_041554035.1 Allomicrovenator sp.
CATCGATATTCACGGCGTCTGAAGGATCGCAGGATTCAGCCATCGCTGCAGGTAGGTCTACGTCGAACGGGGAGACCAAGACTTCCCCAAGGCGTGCAGCGTGGCCATACCACCCGGCGCTCGCCGAAAAGAATGCTGCGGTATTTGCCGTGGCTTTGACAGGGGTCGTCACCGAGCGCTTCATCGCAGAAACCAAGTCTGCCGGAGGCACGGTCGCAACGGCCCCCAACAACTCAAACTCGGGCGCGTAATAGGGCAAAAGGCGGTCAACCCATAGCGCGGCATGCCCACCTTGGGAGCCACCGAAAAGTAAGAGCTCGTCGTTCACGCACGCGCCATTTCGCTCATAAAAGTCCATCTTTTTAACGGCCCTAACGGCGTCCAAAGACGAAATTGCGACCGGTTGGCCCGAAAGATAGGGGTGCAGAAAACCCGTGGGCTCGCCCCTGGCCTTCAAGCCCAGATAATCTGGTCCCACCACCACAAAACCGGACGAGGCGAACGCTGCTCCAAGGACCTGGGTCTCGGTGTCGAGCGAGATTCCACAGCCGTCGGTGAATCCCGAGGTTCCGTGTAAAAACATCAACGTTTGAAAGTCGGCCGCCTGATCGGCGCTGGGAACCGGCGCAGCAACCAATGCCGTGGCTGTCGCCAAGACGCCGCGGTCCTGCGTGACGTATTCGATCACACTCACTTTCACGTCGTATTTCAGCTCAACCGGAAGCTCTACACCTGCCGCATCCGCAAGCGCTTTCATCGTTTCAACGGTGTAAGTGCGCGACGCGCTCTCAGACACAAGGTCCCCCAGCGATGGGTCGTTCAGCCAAGAATAAGCCGGCTGGCCACATTTATTTGGGGTCGAGGCGAGCGCTTCCAGGGCCGCGTTTCCTGTGGGAAGCGCAGCCGGTGAAGGCTCCGCACACGCGGGTTCTTCGCCTGAATCTGAAGAATCGCCAGTGTCGGCAAAGTCGCCACCAGCATCGGCCGTCGACTGAT
Source organism: Allomicrovenator sp. (assembly GCA_041554035.1). Taxonomy (GTDB): domain Bacteria; phylum Myxococcota_A; class Bradymonadia; order Bradymonadales; family Bradymonadaceae; genus JBFFMO01. The sequence goes on from JBFFMO010000564.1 coordinate 997, forward strand.
CGGTCGACACATCCGACGACATGTCGTCCACGACGCCCACATCGACAGGGTCGCTCGCATCCTGACCACAACCCGCCAAAAACATTACCAACACAAGGTTTCTTGAGAACGACTTCATATCTGCCCAGAGATTTGGCGCAGAAGCAGGAAAACAAACACAAGCCTCCTTGAATCAGCGCAAGCTAGTTCTGGGTCCTAACACTTCTTGAAACAATTTTCGAAATCGATTGAAACCGGTCCTCGTCGAATTCTGGCGAAATTCGAAAAACCAGGGCCGTTCAGAAAGACCTGTTGCCATCTTCGACAACGCACTCATCAAGCGCATCTGTGGCGAGTCCCGAGAGATACCCGCTCATCGACTGCCAGCCATGTGAAGCCAGGCTCTTGGCTCAGCAGGGTTCAGGATTGCGATGATGATCCGGCACGGGACCTTTCGCCTCAACATTTGCAGAGCCGAACCCATTTTTCAGACGCTACGGGAATGGTGAGACGAGAGGACCCCTCGAATTTGGGTCCGCGTGTGTGAGGGGCCACCTAATCACCATTCGGTGAATTGTTGAGCCTCGCGGACCGGTCACACTGAGTGACAGAAAAACGGCCTAGAACATCAACCGATAACCAAGATCGAGCACGAGCGCACCCGTATTTGAATCACCAGTGATGCGCTTATTCAGGTCGCTCCATCCAAACTCAAGGGCACCGAAAATCGAACCGGGGCCCACGGCATATTCCGCGCCGCCACCCACCATCAATCCAACCTCGGTCTTGGTTTCTCGGTTTTCACCAAGGTCGGCTCCGCTGGCCGAATTCGCCGTCATGACGGATTCGGTAAGGTAAAGACGCGGCCCAACCTGACCGTAGACGCTCAGGCCCTGTCCGGGAGGCATGAATCGCCACAACGCAGCCAACTCAACCACGACCGTGCGCTCAACGAGCTCCCAATCGTAGTTTTCACCGGCCTCGCCGAAGGCGGGCGCGAAGTCAGTGCCGGACGCAGATGGCATCGTAAACATCACGTCTGCTGTGATCTCGAGCGGACGAACCATCGGACCGGCGTCAAAGGGCAAGATGTACCCCAACTCCACGCCAAAAACCGGCCACGCTCCAAGCTCCGAAAAGAGCTGTGGAACAAGGACGCCGACATGGGGCGCCACGGTCATGCTGAGATCGTGCGCCGGATGGTCGGCCGTCGCCGACACCGTTTGTGCCGAAGCGTTGACGCCAGAAAGCAGGACAAGGGAAGCGATCCCCACAGCAATGTTGTTGAGCTTACTCAAGGGGTACCTCCCAGGATCGAATAATCAATGGTCGAGCTAGCCGGGTTGGTTCCGTCGTTGCCGCCTACAATGAAGAGCAGGCCAGAAAACGAGGTATATCCGGGCAGGTAACGGTTTCGAAGGTTGCCAGTGCTGCCAAGCGCGCTTGAGCCATCGAGAAGCGGCGCAAGCGTAGACGAAATCGTGGACTTGTCGGCAGAACTGCTCGGTGAGCCGCCCTGTCCACATGCCATCACGATCGTGTTGTTCGCCACCGCAGCAGCATATCCGCTTCGGTTTCGCTGCATGGGCGCCGTGCTCGCAAAGCCGGTGATATCGCCTCCAGGAAGGACTTCTCCCACGTCGATTGCTCGTGTGAAGCTGTTTGTGCCAATCCGGCCCCCAAGCACGTAGAGGTAGGTCCCGCTCAAGTAGGACGCGTTGTCGGACGTTCCGACCACGGTGCTCAGTTCACTGCGTGACACCGCCAGCGATGCCGTTGTGGCAGTGCCAAGCGCGTCCACCGTCTGAGTATGCGGAGCCACAACCGTTACGCTGATGCGTTCAACCGAAGCCACGCGGCCCAGCGCTGTATCTCCTGCAGAGGCGTAAATATGGAAGAGTCCCGCCGTGACCGGGTCGGCGGCCACGGCAACACCGTGACCAAACCGAGCGGTGCTCAGCTGAGCAATTGTGTGCCACTCGCCAAGCGCTCCAAGACGCAGTGGCTTCTGCAGCGGGTCAGCGACGGCGGTGCCATCATCGACAAAACTGGTCTGCGTCCCGGGAACCACCGCAATGAGCTCCTCGGCTCCGGCGATGAGGTCGGGGCTTGGGCTTCGGTAGACACGGTATTCAGCAGCATTCGGGTACGCCGTCCAGGTCATCGTGATATCAATGCCAGCAAAGGGAACCCGCACGGGCTGACGCTCGGAGGCGAGCATTTCACCGTCTGGGTTGGCTGGGTCGGTCGCGCCGAGCACGGGTGCGACACGGTAATAATAGACTCCCGTGGCGAGGCCACCCGTCATCGTCGGGTCGATGTCAAATTCGACGTTCGATACCTTGGTCGTATCCAGTGGATCCAGAACCATCGCACGCGAAACATCACTCATTGGTGCGACACCGTCATGACCACCCACAACGTAGATGAAGTTCTCAACCCGCACCGCGCCCGAGAAGGTGCGTTTGGATAGAAGAGTTGTCGGCATATCGAACCATGCACCAGGGCGACCGAAGCGATCGAGGGGCGACGCTTCGACTATGTCCAACCCGTTGGCAATCGCTCCACTGTCTCCGCCAACGGCGTAGATGTATTGAGCCCTTGTTGATGGTGCGCCTGAGACGACGGCCGAGGCGCGTCGCCCTGTATTCATGTTGGGTCCGTTGTTGAACGAAACGAAGTTACCTGCGGGGTTCGTCACCGTGATCGGCGCATAATCCGCATAGGTGCCGTCATTGGTGTTTGTGACCCGGATTTCACACACCGAAAGATTCGAGAGCGTGTTCGTGTCCACGGTCGCCGAGATGTTGGTCGCGGTCGACGAAACGACGGTCGCAACGGCGGTCTCAGCAGCGCCTCCGCTATCCACACACGTAACTTCGAGGCTTGGCATGCGGAAA
>JBFFMO010000565.1:0-3873 GCA_041554035.1 Allomicrovenator sp.
AAAATATACTGGCGTTTAAGGTCCTGATTCAAAAAGCCGTTGATCGATTCTTCCAGGAATTCACCCGCGACAGATAACGCACCGACTTTGACGGAAAGCTCAGCGTCCCAGACCCATTGATTGCCTGTAAGGGGTGAATCAGGAGGGCGAGTTTGGTCATAGACCGAATACTGAACCGATGCCCCCGGGGAAATATCGAGCGATCCAATCCGGAAGTTTGGAACGACTCGAGCTCGCAGGGCTAATGCCTCGCGGAAGTCCGGTTGGACCTCTAGGTCTGCGGGTAAGAGCAACCTTGTCGACTTGATGGGCGTGCTATACATCCCGTTAAGGCCATCCTCTGCGGGCGAAAACTGAAGCCAGGCGTTCAAGCCAAAATCCCCCCATTTATCATTAAAATGAAAGTCGAGGTTCATGTCTGGGTCGAGTTTATGACCATTTAAATAGAGGATATTTCCAAACCAAGAGTCGTCCCAGAATAGGCCAAGCTGATTGTAGAGAAGGCCACCGGAAACCCTCAGTCCAGGGAGTGGCGTGTCGTAGGCAAGATAGGCCTGTTGAAGCCAGATATTGGACGGGCTGAAAGAACGCAGGTTTGACTGCCGTAAGCGTGGTTCAATCAAGAACGTAAAAGGGTCGAGTTCGGCCTTCGCGACGAGGCGGATATTATAGATTTCGGCAGCGGGCCTCGACAAATCATCCAGCTTTGTGGTGAGCCGCAACATTGTTTGACCTGAAAAACTGATCTTCGGTTCATTGGCCTGGGTGGGCGGTGTCTCTGAATAAAGCGAGGTAGGAAGGACCCATAAAATGGCCAGAATAGTCATGCTAGATTTCTTGAATCTGGCCTCAATCAGCGCACCGAGAATATAGAGCGCAAAAACCAGAAGGCTTCCCCAGATATTGATGCCCAAAAGACCCGCGTATTTTCCGGCACCGATCTGCAACGCTTCGGGGATTATTCCAAACGCGAACCAGAAGCCGAGCGCCACTCCGGGCCAAAACGAAAGATGGAAGGCCAGGCGCCCCGCGGATTTCCACATGTGAAAGAGGAAAACCGGGGCCAATCCAATCACCATCGTCCCGCTGATCGTGGTCGCCTTGAGGATCGACGTGCCGGCAAAGAGTGGGAAGGACCCCAGAATTACCGTGAGGACCATCGTCCAGCGCCCAACTTTAAGTGGCCCTTTGCGTCGTACCCAATCCGAGAATCGAGCAAAAATGGTGTGGGTTTGCCCCCTTTCGGATAGGCCTCCCAAATCGATGACAGTGACCTTGGAAAACGAGCTCAAGGTCGAGTCGATGGTTGAACCCGCCGAAATCATCATCAACACGCTCATCACCGCGCTCGCCGCGAGCCCAAAGGCCTGCGCCACTTTGAGCGGTGCGTCTTGGCCGACGTCGATCCCGGCGAGGCTTCCGTAAATGCCAACCCATGAAAACAAAACGATGAAAAGCCCGGCAATCACTCCAGCGATTAGGTAGCCTTTGAGCATTTTTGCGGGTTTATTGATGAACGCACGGTCGGTCAAAACCGGGTCGTGGAACGCGTAGCTCAAGGATTGGATGAGTGCGACCAGCAAAAGGTCGACCCCACCAATCAGTGTCCATTCCCCGGTTTGCACGAATTTGGCGGGTCCGAATTCCGGGACGATGAGTGCCAGAATGAACCCGAGGAGCAATATACCAAATCCAAATTGGATAGCGTCGGTAAGGATCGAGGAACGCATGCCTCCGCGCAGGCTGTAGGCAAGCGTAAGTCCCGCAAAAATCAATCCCGCCGCGTAATACGCAGTGCTGCCAGCTTCGCCAAAATAGGCGCCGACCACGGCCGTATTACTCCAAATCTCGTTAAAAAGCCGGATAATGACGACGAGCGTAAACCCAAGAGTGGCGGCGACGCCGTATTTATGGGTGATGAATTCAGCCAGGCTTGTCGCGCCAAGTCTGGTTCGTAAAAAATAAATGACGATTCCCGCGACCGGGATCGACAGGTACCAACCGGCGTAGGCGACGCCGCCAACAAGCCCAAAGCTTGCCCCAAGATTGGCTGCGTTGGTGATCGACTTGGCGAAGAGCCACGAAATCACGACAGATCCCAACAACATGCCAGTACCGACGTCGGATCCCGCCGTGTTGCGACCTACAAAAAAGCCGCCAAAATCCTGAGTCCGTGGCGATGCAAGAAACATCACCAGGCCATAGGTCGCCATTGCGACCCACAATAATAGGTATTCCATTCAAGTCTCCAGACTTGAGGGTTCAACTGATTGTTTTAGTTTACGAGGCGAACAGGCCAAGGACTGGCGGGCCGCGAGAAGTCAGGTTTGGCGTCGAGATTGAGCTTTTAAGACGTGGGAGCGCTGATGGTCGAGGCAGCCTCGGAAATGCTGGCGATGCCGAAAGGTTCAACCCACCGAGCCATTTCTGGACCTTGTGGAGGTCTTGCCAGGTGTCCACGTCGGAAAGTCGACCCAGTAGCGTCGCACTCACTCTGGATTTCAGGACACGAAATAGGCTTCGCTCTTTCCAAGGAAGCCCCTTAAGGACGCCAATTTCGTTGGCATTGAGGGCCAAAAGGTAGATGCCGCCGTCGACCGAGGGACCGATGCAGACCTTGTTTTGAGGTGCCGAGAGGGCTTTTTGAAGTTGTGCAGTATTGAGGCCTGGTGAGTCCGAACCAATCACCACCATGCGCTTCACGCCAAGCGCGGCCACATCTTTGAGTGCGTTAATGAAGCGCTCTTCAAAGCCGGTTCCGCGTTGCATGACTTCGGAATCTGGCGAGTCGTGAACATGCACGACGCGCGCTCCGGTCGCGTGAGCCATTCGCAGGGTGTTTTCTAGCAGCCGAGCGTGGACTCGGCTCGCTGCACGGTCTGTGAGCCCGAGCGACTTGTTTTCGGCCGCCGGAGTGTGTGCGAACACAACGATCACGGCGTCTTTACGACTCTTCAAACGTGGTCTGCCTTCAAATGATGGGACAAAGATGTTTCCGACCTGATTGCGGTTTCATTTTTGTGCAACACTGTCTCCGGCGACGGCAAAAGTCTTCAATAAACGACGGTTCGATAGCGATGTTGCGAAATCTCCGGCTCTACACTTGGTACCAATTCGGCATTTCTTTTTATGCATGGATGCCGGTTTTTTTCCTCTATTTTGGGTCAAAAGTAAATTTGTCTCAGGTTTTTCTACTCGAGTCGATCTACTACGCCAGCGTATTTATTTTCGAAGTTCCGTCCGGGTATTTTTCGGACCGTGTCGGGAGAAAACCCACGCTGGTGGCGGCCGCAGCGTCTTTGGTTGTGGCCTATTTTGGATTCTGGATGAGCAGCGAGTTTTGGCATCTTGCTCTGGCTCAGGTCTTTTTGGCGATTGGATTGGCCTTTAATTCCGGCACCGACACCGTGTTTCATCTCGACACGCTGACGGACCTGGAGCGTGACGACGAATACGGTGCCCGCGAAGCCCGCATTTCGCGATTGATCTTCATCGCTGGGGCGCTTTCTGCGCTGGCGGGGGGGCTTCTGGCGTCGGTTGATTTGTCCTGGGCTTATGTGGCTTCAGGCTTGATGGCGACGATCTCGCTTGGCGCCGCGTTGCTTTTTAAAGAACCCAAGAACGCCCACCTGACCGAGGGCATTTTTGCGTCGTTGAAGATCTGCTACGTGGCGACGTTTCAGAATCAAAAAATGCTTCCAAGTCTTTGGTGGTTGGCACTTTTTTGGGTGTTTGCCGTGGTGGTGAACCATCTTCCCTACGAGTTTTACCAACCCTATTTTGAGTCGTTGTCGCTAAAGGGTTTATGGGATTCTTCGAAAACGCCGATTTTTGCGGGTGCCCATGCTGCCGTGGTGCAGCTTATCGCCGCAC
>JBFFMO010000566.1:0-3866 GCA_041554035.1 Allomicrovenator sp.
CATTTCGTATTTTCGGCAAGTCAGCGAATCGTTGACCGATGTCTTTGACCGTCGTGGACTTGATGTCGAGATCATCGGCGTTAAGACGCTTCCCACGGCCTCCCTACGTCATCGCGCCCGGCGCTTGATGATGACGGTGCGCGATACGGGTGGGCTCGAAGAAGGCGTTCAAGTGCATTGGGTGGGACATTCTCTGGGGGCGATCGATGCCCGGCTGGCCGCCAGCCCAAACACCGAGCTTGAGATGGGCGACGCCGCTCACCAAATTCGCAAGAACCTTCGCACGGTCGTGTCGGTTTCGGGACCCCATTACGGCACGCCTTTGGCCAATTTCCTGACCACGCTTTATGGGAAAAACCTGCTTTATGTGGTGACCTTGATCGTGGTTTCAGGCTTGCGCCGCAGGCCGATCACCCTTCTGGGTGGCGTTTTTGGCATCATGGGGAAAATCAACGACCTGTTGGGACTCGACGAGACGTTGCTCAATCAGATCACCAACGAGCTGCTCAAGGATTTTAGCCCCACGGCCGAGGCCGAGGTGCGAACCTTCCTACGCTCGATTTTGGACGACCAGGGCTGCATGGTCCAAGCCACCCCCGAAGGCATGGACCTCTTCAATTCGTCCGTGCACGACCACCCTGACGTCCGCTACGTGAGCTACGCAACGGCTGCGCCGCCTCCCACCGAGGTCATCAGGCGGATTCGGTTGCGAAACGCGCTGACCCCCTTCAACAAGGTCCTCTACAGCATCCTTTGGACGCTTACGTCGCGCTCGCACGCCCATTACGGTTATCACCCGCCGATTCGGTCTGAAGACGCGATCACGAAACGGCCCCTGCCTTTCGCCATCACCGAAAGCACAAGCGACGGTGTCGTGCCCACCTTGAGCCAAATTTGGGGCGAGTTCCGAGGCGTAATCAGGGCTGATCACCTTGATGTGATTGGCCATTATCTGCGCGGGCCTTTTGACTCCAAAGACGGCGCCGATTGGTTCGGCTCCGGTGCCAAATTTGATCGTGAGTCCTTTCAATGGCTCTGGGAAGACGTCGCCAACGTCCTGATGCGAGAAGACCGGTGAACGTCCTCACGATCGCTGGAACCGACCCCAGCGGCGGTGCCGGGATTCAAGCCGACCTGCAGGTGATGCGTGATTGTGGTTGCCATGGCCTTTCCGTGGTCGCCGCGATCGTGTGGCAGAACACCTCTGGTGTACGCGGCTGGCAGGCGATCGCCCCCGAGATATTAGAAGCTCAACTGGAGGCAGTATTTGACGATATCCCTGTTCATGCCGTCAAGATTGGCATGCTGGGCACGCCCGAAAACGTCCAGGTCGTCCAACGAGCCCTTGTCGGAAAGTCGATCCCGATCGTGCTCGACCCCGTGCTCGCCTCAGGCGATGGGTCGGTGGAACTGGCCTCCGACCTTCTGACAGAACTTCGGGCCTTGGCCGCAGCCTCAACATTGATCACCCCAAACCTGCCCGAAGCCGAATCCTTGCTGGGTGGCAGCTTGCCCCCACGCGACCTCGCTTGCTCACTATCCTGTCGCGTGACAACCGCGGTACTTTTGAAGGCTGGGCACCTCCCGGGATCAAGTGCTCTTGTGGATATTTTGGCGACTTTACCTGAGGACTTCGAACCATCCGTCCCTGGCGACTCGTCATACCTGTGCCCCTGGGCGCGGCGTGTTGAGGCCCCAGGTGGAAAAACCGATAAATTCTGCGCTCCGTTATGCGGTGTGGGTGCGGGCAAACGTGAGATTCTAAGCCTAACGCCCATGCCCAGAATCCCCGACGATGTTCGAGGAACCGGCTGCCAACTCTCCTCGGCTATTGCTTGTCGACTGGCTTTGGGCGATGACCTGCTGACGGCCATCGAATGGAGCCGAGCTTACCTCTCGCGAATGCTTGAGCATCGCCAGAGCATAGGGCGAGGAAGACCAGTGATTGTGCGAGTTTGATGCAAGAAGCAAATAAAATCATGGACGTGATCGAACGGGAGGTTTCCTTCGCCAGAATCCTTGGAACCCCCGTGTTCTGGTCGGTTTGGCTGGTGGCCATCAACGTCGCGTTTTTTGTGATCGCCTTTGTGGTCGGCCTCGATCGATTCGAAACTTTCCCCTTGGATTTCACACCGATTCAGTACGTGTTTTATTCGGGAATGAAGGTCTCTGAATACGTCGCGCAAGGCCAGTACTGGCGACTGGTCACGAGCATGTTTGTCCACCTCGACTTCATGCATATCGGCTTCAACGCTTACGGCATCTGGACCCTGGGGCCCTTGGTAGAAAAGTTCTACGGGGGACGGCGATTCATCATCATTTATATGATTGCGGGAATCGTGGGAGCTGCGGGCTCATATCTATTCACCGCTGTGCCAAGCGGCGGCGCATCGGGTGCGATCTATGGCTTGGTAGGCGCACTCGCCGTGTTTGGCTTCAAATTTCGTGGTGAGATTCCAGCACGAGTCTCGCGCTCCTTCACCACGGGCATGGCTCCGTGGATCATTTTGAGCATCGGGATCGGGTTCCTGGACGCGATTCCCTTCGACAACGCCGCCCACCTTGGCGGCCTGTTTTCGGGGGCGCTTGTCGCCTTCGTGATGCGGTCTGAACTTGACCGCACCCAGCGCAAGAAACGGGAAAAAGCCGTTCTGGTCTTCTTCGTGGCCAGCATCTTTGCCATGATCATTCCCGCTTTTTTCTGGTCGATCGAACTCGGCCGCTGCATGGGAAGTGCACAAGAATACGCGGCGTGTTATCCCGAGCGCACTGTACCTATTGAACGATAAAACGTGTGTGGAGACCCCATGAAAACATGGCTACTTGTGGCGCTCATTTTTGCGACGAGTTGCGGCGGTGCGCAATCGACTGAGACTCGTACCATTCGTCATGAAGAACTCAACGTCGATGGGAACCTACGTCTCTCAGACCTTGTTCTTCCCACACACTACGCGCTCGATCTCAGCATCGACCCCACGAAAGACACCTTCACAGGTCAGGTCCGAATCGACGTCACACTGGGTGCAAAAACCCGTGTCATCAATTTGCACAGCGACAAACAAACGATCAAAACCTTCGCCGTCGAATCCGGAAACGAATCCGTGGGCGGCGAAGTTGTGGTTGGCCTAAACGGCGGTATCGCGCTGGTACTCAACAAAGACGTGCCCGCTGGGCCCGCGCTTATCGCGATCCAATACGAAGGGACGATCGACGAGGCCCCCACCGGTCTTTACCGGGTCAAGGATGGCGACGCCTGGTACGCATTCACCCAATTTGAACCGCTTGAAGCTCGCCAGGCATTTCCGAGCTTCGACGAGCCCCGATTTAAGACCACCTACGACACCACATTGCGCGTGCCTAAAGGTCTGATCGCTGCTGCGAATTCGGGACTCAAAGAGAAACGTGAAGAAGGTGACGAGGACGTTTATGTGTTCAACCAAACCAAGCCGCTTGCGACTTATGTGGTTGCGTTTGCCGTAGGCGATTTTGACGTGATTGAAGCCCCCGCTGGCGCGCTTCCGTTTCCGCTGCGCCTTATCGCGACCAAAGGAAAGGGCGAATTGGGAGCCTATATGCTGGCCCGAACCCCCGCCATTGTCACGGCGTTGACCGAGTATTTTGGTGGCGCGTTTCCTTACGACAAGCTTGATATCGTTGCCGTCCCGAATTTCAGCGCAGGCGCGATGGAAAACGTCGGCCTTGTGACCTTCCGCGAATCGTTGCTCTTGATTGACCCCGAAACAGCCTCTGTGGGCCAACGACGCGGCGCGATGTCGGTCATGATCCACGAGCTTGCCCATATGTGGTTTGGCAACCTGGTGACGATGGTTTGGTGGGACGACCTCTGGCTCAACGAGTCCTTCGCC
>JBFFMO010000567.1:0-3850 GCA_041554035.1 Allomicrovenator sp.
CCCGCGGGATCTACACCGGATCGATTTTTCGTTCTTTTGAGGGATCATTTGACTCCAATGTCTTGATCCGTAGTGCCGAAAAACGCGGAAATCACATCAAATATGGGGCGGGCGGAGCTGTCGTGTCCGACAGCGACCCCGTTGCAGAGTGGGAAGAAGCAAAAACCAAAGCACGACCTTTCACGAGGCTCTTCGAATGAGCCAATCCCTCTTTTACGGTGATTGCCTCTTCGAGACCGTCCGCGTCGAGGGCGCCCCTCAAAGGCTTGAGCGACATGTGGACCGCTTTGTCCACGCGGCGACGGCGCTGCACTACCCAAGCGCAGAGATCGAACGCGGAGTCGACGCGCTCAGGACGCTCAGAGGACGCGATGACGGGCTTTGGAGAGTGACTTTTGTGCGCGGGGCCGACGTCTTTGGAGATTGGGACTCGAGCGTCCTTTTCAACCAGCGTCCTTTGACCTTTCGACCCCGTCCAAGCCTTGGCGTCGTGGAGGGCTATCTTCCGACAGACGCGATGTCTGAGTTCAAAACCACGAGCTATGTGCGCCCGATGATGGCTCGTCGAGCTGCCCTGGCTGCTGGCTTTGATGATGCGCTGATGGTCAGCCGTTGCGGCAGGCTTGGTGAGGCCTCCATGGCCAATGTGTTTCTGGTTCTCCACGATCAGATCGTGACGCCCGAGGTCCGCGGCATTCTTCCTGGGACGACCCGTGCTGCGATCTTGGAAAACGCGCGCAGCGCCGGCATCCAGATCGAAGAACGACCCATCTTTGCGATGGAGTTGGCGGAAGCCAGCGAGGTGATTCTGACGTCCGCAGGAGTACTGGCTCAGTCCGCGCTGAGTCTGCAGGGCAGGGCGCTGAACGAGCATTGGGGCCCCATTCTGGCGGAGTTCGCATGCGCGTGATGCAACATCGCTGGCCGGTCGAAGCCGGAGTCGACGTCCTTATTTTGGATAATCGCGACTCGTTTCCGTTCAACCTCGCCCATCGTCTCGTTGAATGTGGAGCAACCTGCTCTGTGGTTCGAAGCGAGGACACCCACCTGCAAGCGATTCGAGACGCCAATCCCACTTCGATCGTGATTTCACCAGGTCCCGGCCATCCTAAAGACGCCCACTTGAGCCTGGAAGTGGTGCGGGAGTTGTCGGGGGAGATCCCGATCCTTGGCGTGTGCTTGGGACATCAGGTCATCGCCGAGGCGTTGGGTGGGGAGGTGATTGCCAACGGCCAGCCGCGACACGGCAAAACCTCGCCGATTCACCACGACGAACGTGGCCTTTTTAAGGACATGCCAAATCCATCGTTATTTGCGCGCTACCATTCGCTCTCGGTCGCAGCACTGCCTGATATTTTGCGGACGACCGCATGGACGGACGATATCGTGATGGCTTTCCAACACGCACAACATCTGACCTTCGGCGTGCAATTCCACCCTGAATCAGTGCTCTCGCCGCAAGGCTTTTTGCTGCTCAGAAACTTTCTGGAACTTGTCCGATCGAATCAATGAGGTGCTGAGACTGTTCGGTCATCTGCTTCATGCCGAGGCGTTCAAAGACCAGTATCGACGCGTTCAAATGAGCGCGGCCCTCGACTTCGTCACCTTGTTCCAGACAAAAGCGGCCAAACGCGGTCAGGCATTTCGCGAGTTCTGATTCATTGCCGACTTTTGTCAGCAACGCCGATGCATCAACAAAACACTCACGAGCCAGACGAGCGTGGTCCTCCTGGCCACTTGGCGAGAAAACCGACGCTGCGTGAATGTCCGCAAGGCCCATCAATCCCGAGGCGATCAGAATATCGGAGTCGAGTTGATTGGCGATTTGAAGTGCTTCATTGATGCGTTCGAGCGCCACCTCCCGGTTGAATTCACGCATTTCAAGTCGAGCCAGATTTCGAACAATATCGAAGATAACGCGTCGATCGCCGCCATCTTCGGCGCCGCTTAGCGCCTCGCTCAAAAAGACCCGAGCCTTCCGAGTGTCACCATTCATCAGGCTCAGCTCGCCAAGATTATTTAGAATAATCCCCATTGCCCCGCGGTAATCCATGCCCCGAGACAATTCGAGCGCTTCTTCGAAAAGGGTTTGAGCTTCTTCCAGGTCACCGCGCTCCAGGAGCAAGATTCCAAGGTTATTGAAGCTGTCTACAACGCCCTCGCGGTCTCCCACACTGCGGCGTAACTCCAAGGCCTCACGGAAATAGACCATCGCATTTTGAAGGTCACCTTGCTGCAATTTAAGGCCACCCAGATGGTTCAGGCTTAACGCGACTGAACGCGGATCACTGGCTTCTCGGCGCAGGTGAAGTCCTGCCGTATAGAAGGTCTCGGCTTCGTCGTAGGCGCCCCGAATCCAGTGAATCTTTCCGATATCGTCCAGCGTGCTGGCGATTCCTCGAATATCATCGAAAGAACGAAAGAGCTCCAAGGCCAGATTGAAATGCTCAAGAGCTCGGTCGTACTCACCCAGGCTTCGATACGCGCGCCCAATCTTGTTGTAGCCGACGCCACCCTTGGAGCGGTCGTTCAGAATCCAGGCGTATCGCAGCATTTCGCGGTAGTAGCCCAGCGCCTGATCGTACTCACCCAACATGTCGTAGACGGTTCCCAAATCATGAAACGCCGACATTTTTGACTCGATATCTCCGTCTGAAAGGTAGGCAAGTCCCTTCAGGTAGAGCTCGATGGCGTGCTGGTTGTTGTAGCGAGCCCGTGCGGTACCCGCCGCCGCAAGGTAATGGCGCGCCGCAGCTTCGAGCGAGCGAGCGCGGTCATAGTGATTGGCGATGACTTCTTCGAACCCTTCGCGCGAAGGCAAACGTCGCTCAAGCCACTGTGGAATCAGGCGATGGAAGCGCTGGCGTTCTTGAAGCGGCAGGCTGTCGTAGATCTTGCGCTGTTCGAGTCGGTGTTTGAAATAGAACTGCTCGATGTCTGCAAAGAGCGCGTCTTCGTGCCGACGGATCATGTCCTTTCGTTCAAGGCTTTCCAGCACATCTTCAACCCGCGTATCAAGCGAGCCGTCGGCCCAATGCGCGATGGGGTGGCCCGAGTGGTCTTCGTGCAGGTGATAGAGCGCCGCGACGAGTTCCGGCCAAAAAATCTGTCCAATGCACGACGCCATCCCGAGGATGAGTCGTTCATCCTCAGTCAGCGCGCGAAGCCTGGCTTCGACCGCGCCTTCCACGGTCGTGGGGAGTTCCACGTCCTTGAGTCGGTCCACGTGCACGGTCCATCGCTCGGTACGGGTGTCGATGACGTTCCCGGCGATCAAAATCCGCAGGAATTCCTCGACGGTCAGTGGATTCCCGTGAGCAGCCTCAGTGATTCGATCGATAAGACTCGAGGGCACCGAGGCGCGCCGCAGCGTGTCGTTCACAAAACCACGAACCTCACGATCGCTGAGGGGCTCCAGAAGATACTGCTCGTCGAATTCGAATGCGTTGACCGGACTGTCTTTGGAGACTTCTTCGGGATTCCACGACAAAACGAGGAGGATCGGCGAATCCGCGAGTTGTTTTTGGAGATGCGAAATCAGCTCCAGCACTGGCCGAGTCGCGAATTGGAGATCCTCCAAAATCAAGACCAGAGGATTCTGAGCGGAGTCAGACCGCAACAACTGGGTCAACGCGTCGTGGGAGCGTCGCTCAAGGTCGTAGGCGCCTTCGGTATCACCAGCTTCGGGGACGTGGGGCGAGCCTTCAAACCCGATGTCGATGAGTTGGCCAATCAAATGGGCAACTCGTTCGGCTTCGGTTCCAACGATCGTTTTGCAGGCTTCCAGGAGCTTACGCCGTGCCATCTCCGAGGGTTCTTTTTCGGAAATGTAAAAACGGTGGCGTAGCAC
>JBFFMO010000568.1:0-3847 GCA_041554035.1 Allomicrovenator sp.
ACGACGACCACTTCTTCGGGTTCAATCGGAACCTCGGTCTGCAGAACAAGCGGGCTGGAGCCAAGGCCTTTGATGTCCATCCACACCTTGTCTCCGACAAGGTAGACATCAAGAAGCTTGCCCTCATAACCCCAGATTTCCATGGGAACGGGGCTTGTAGGCTCCGAGATATCGACCACCAGCAGGCCTGGTTTGTCGGCACAGGTCGCTACGATATGCCGCTCATCGTAGCGAAACACGGTCTTGGGTCGACACGGCATGGGCGACTCACCCACCACTTGTTTATTGGAAACGACCTGCATCGCACGGCCCGATGGCGCCGCAATATAATCAAAAGTTGCCGTCTGCGCCGCGGCACTCGTGGCCACAAGGCAAGTCATCATTGGAAATAGCAGTGCTAGTTTTCGCATTCGGCTCTCCTAGGAGGCTCAGGCATTTAGGACAAAAAAGTCATAGTCGAGCCTTCAAATAGCCAGATTCGTGCCATCGCGCCCCACACAGCCAAACCCCAATGAATTCGACAAGATAAGACATAAACTGAAAATCATGCGCCTACGCAAATCATGCGTATGGAGTAGCGCCCCGCACAGGATTGCGGCAAACACACGCCAATCGCGGCCTCAAAACTTCGACCGAAGGCCAATGCAGGCACAGACTTCGTGTGATGCCATCGATCAATCAACAACGTGGATGGTCATCGTGGAGGACACCGAGAATGACGAGCCGTCGCTTTTTTTCCCGAGAGCGCTCACGGTCAAAGTCGCCGGACCTGCTGAAAACGCCGGGCCAAGCGGGTTTCCGGTGTCAGATGGCCCATTCCAGGTCGTCCCACTCCACTCGATTTCCTGATGATATGTGCCTGCGACCAGCACACTGGGATCTTGAGACGCCATGCACAGCCCCACATCGCAGAGGCAATACACCTCATTTTGAAGGTTCTGAATTCGGAAAGAAATCGTCAGTCCTGAGGGGCCCGGCCGCTCACACCCACCGGCGTCTTGAGCAGCAGGAATGACGGTGAGCGCTGAATCAACGCGCACCTGGTAAGGGATCAAAACGCCCGCGGCGAGCTCCGCTTTTGTCCAAGAACAGCGCTCGCCCAGAATGGCGATTTCGACTCCTTCCAAATCCGAAGCCGAAACAACGTCGCATGGCCCAGACCCAATATCGGCTGAGACGTCTTGGCCGCCTGAGTCCTCGGTGCCCGGGTCCTCGCTCAAGTCCCACCCGGCATCGGAAAATCGTTTGGATTCGCCGCCGCTTGAACAGGCAGACAGAAGCAGTGCAAACACCCAAATCGATCTCATGGAGTCTCGTGTAGAAAAGGAATACAAAAAATGCCCCTTAACCCTACCCCCTTCGGCATTCCACTCCAATGACCGCATCAGCTGCTCACTGCTGACCGCTCACTGCTGACCGCTCACTGCTCACCGCTGACCGCTGACCGCTCACCGCTCACTGAATCGGTCACGGTTTTGCCAGTCTTCCATCCAACCCGGATACTCGGGCGACAGCGCGCTCACCGCGTCGAGTGCGGCAAGTTCTTCAGGCGACAATTTCAGATCGGCCGCTTGAATATTATCGTCGAGCTGCAGGTTCGTTTTGGCGCCGATAATGATGCAGGTGACGCCTGGTTGATGAAGCAACCATGCCTGTGCGACCCGCGCCACGCTGCAGCCATGCGCCTCGGCGATGGGACGCATCGCATCCACACACGCAAACGCTTTGTCTTTGTCTACCGGCGGGAAATCAAACGCTGTGCGCCGTGCGCCTTCGGGTCCAGCTTCTTCACGCGAGAATTTCCCGGAAAGCAGCCCACCAGCAAGCGGGCTCCAAACCATGACTCCCAGCGCCTCTTCCTGGGCCATGGGCAGGACCTCTCGTTCCAGGTCGCGGCCCGCAATCGTGTAGTAGGCTTGGACTGACTCAAATCGATTCCAGTCGTGTTTTTCAGAAATCCCCAGCGCCTTGGCAATCCGCCAGGCTGAGTGGTTCGAAATACCAATATGACGGACTTTTCCGCTCGTGACCAAGTCGTCCAAGGCCCGCAGAGTCACGTCCATCGGGGTGAGCGGGTCAAACCCATGAATTTGATAGAGGTCGATATAATCGACGTCCAATCGTTTCAAAGACTGTTCGACTTCGAATTTGATATGGACCGGGCTCAGGCCGACACCGTTCAAACCCGGACGCATGCGGCCCTTCACTTTTGTGGCGAGCACGAGGTTTTCGCGGGCGATGCCTGTCTGCTTGATGGCTTTGCCAAGCATCTCTTCGCTCATGCCCTCGTGATAGACGTTCGCCGTATCAACGAAGTTCACGCCGGCTTCCACAGCGCGTGTGAGTTGGTCGTTGACGGCTTCCTGCCCCACTTGCCCGATGACTTCCCAAAAACCCTTGGAGCCCCACGTCATGGTGCCCAGACAAATCGTTGAAACCTGAAGGCCTGTGCGGCCCAGTGGACGGTATTCCATAATAACCTCGGTCTATTTACCCGTTAACGAAAGTCATCCTTGGATGCCCAAAGAGCCGTCGGGATTCTGGGACATCTGAAAGTGTCTGAATACATGCGCCTTCGCCCCGCGGCGGCCTTGTGTATGCGCACAAAACGAGTTCAAATGCCTCATGGCTCGGATGGATATGATTATGAAGAATCAATTATTTTTGGCACTCACGGTTCTAGCGTTCGGATGCGGCGACGCGGAGCCCGCTGCGGCCCCAGAAACCACCGAGGAACCCGCGATTTCGAAAGAAGACGCTGCCGAACAAACACGGGACGGAAAATCCGATTTCACGCTCGACTACTGCAAGGCGCAGGGTTGGTACGGAGACGGTTCATGTGATTGGTTCTGCATTAAACGCGATCCAGACTGCAATGCCGAACCCCTCTTCGCCCCCCCGACAGGACATGCGTCCAACCTTCCCATCGTATTGACACATGGGTTTAATGCCGGTCGTGAGGGCTCATGGTCCTTCTACAAAGTCGAAGCGGCTCTGGTCGCGGACGGTCACACCGTCTACGTCGCGGAGGTCCCAGCTTTTGGCTCGGTCGAAGACCGCGCAGCAAGCCTTGCCGCACAAATCGATGACGTCCTCGCTCAGACTCAGTCCCCCAAAATCCATCTTATCGCGCACTCAATGGGCGGAATGGATTCCCGTTTCGTGATTTCAAGCCTCGGGTATGGGGACCGAATCGCGACGTTGACGACGATTTCGACACCCCATCGCGGAACCGCCGTGGCCGATGCAGGTCTGGGATTGATTCCCGGCTTTGCCGACTCGGTCATCAACATGTTGGCAACCCTGTGGAGCAAGACCTTTAACGAGGTTGAGACCGAAGCCAATGTCCGTGCGGCGCTGAGCGCATTGAGCACCGATGGCGCCGCCCAATTCAATGAAAAAAACCCGGATGATGCGCGTGTGCATTATCAAAGCTGGGTTGGGGTCAGCAGCGCGCTCGGCCTGCATAACAGCAAAGACGAGGTCGCGTGCCAGGGCAAGTTATTGGCCCATCCCACGAGTGCTGACCGGATGAACCTCAGGCTCCTGCCCGGTGCGGCGGTTATTGCAGGGTTAGGCCTGACTCCAAACGACGGCATGGCCACCGTAGAATCCGCGATCTGGGGCGATTTCAAAGGCTGCATTCCGGCCGACCACCTCGACGAGGTCGGACAGGTCAAACACGACGAGGTCGACCCCTACACCGGCTTTGACCATATCGCCTTCTACCGCACGCTCGCCTACCAGCTTGCCGCAGACTACGACTCGCTTTAAGTCCGGCAGAAAATAGACACAAAAAAGCCGGTTGGCGCTGATGCGGCAACCGGGTTTTTAATTTCTAATCAGG
>JBFFMO010000569.1:0-3834 GCA_041554035.1 Allomicrovenator sp.
AACGATCGATACTGGCGTCGAGACTTTGCGTGGCTGCCAACCCGGAACACGAACGATCAACGGGACATGGACGACCTCTTGATAGAGGTTCTGGCCGTGAAAGAAATAGCCGTGTTCATTAAAACCTTCGCCGTGGTCTGAAACCAAGACGATCACGGTTTTGTCCCACAGACCGTTTGCCTTCAGTTTTGATGTGATCTTGCCGATGTAGTCGTCCACAAACGCGATTTCGGAGTCGTATCCGTTGATGAATTTTTCGCGCGTGTCGGCACCTTCACCAAAATCGAATTCTGGATGGGTGATCCAGCGAGCATGGGGTTCAAAAAGGTGAACGACTGCCGAAAACGGCTTGGCATCAGCTTGCGCTTGTTTAAGCCCCATATCGTCCAAGAAGGGCTCGAATTTGGTCCAAATCCTTGGCGCGGCGCTATCGTCGTTGGACTCGGCGATTTCGAGCCAGTCGTCGTTGTCCCACTTCTCGAATCCTTGAGACAGTCCGCGCTTTTCTTGAAAATAATGATGAGACGAAAAGCCAAAATTAGCGTGGCCGTTCTCCTGAAGAACTTCAAAAAAGCTCGTATTTTCAGGCTCAACCTTGGGGTAGTTGTATTGAGCTCCCCTCCATTTCGTGCGGCTTGCGTACCGACTCACAAAAATCGCGGGCATGCTTCGGGGCGTGTGTGGCGAGGTTGCCATCGCGTGGGTGAAAAGCACCGATTCACTGGCTAATGCGTCGATATTTGGCGAGGTTTTTCGCGGATAGCCCGAGAGCGAGAGGTGATCGTAGCGAAGGGTGTCGACGAGCAAAACGATGAGGTTCTTGGGCGCGTCAGGGATATTCTGGGAGGCTTGAGTCGCGGCGCTGCTTGCTGCGTCGATGGCCCGTGCCACGATCTTGCGTGAGGGGTGTTCGCTGCCGGAAGGCGGCGCGGAATCTTCACCGGAACAGTTTTCATCGATGCCGTTGCCGGGGATGTCGCGGGCTCCGGGAAAGATCGCGTCGTTGGTGTCGTCACAATCCGCTCCGCCAAACGACGAAGCGACGCCGTCTTTATCGGAATCGAAGAAATTCTGAAGAATGCGGGCTTCGACCAAAATCAATGCCGAGTGTTTGGTGGTCGCCTCCCGCATGGCGTTGCTCGAGCTGGTCCAGCTGGCGGCTCCGATCATGCAACCCAGGGCCAGAAGACCCCCGGCGATCGGCACGCCCGTTGTGAAAGCGATGCGTTTCAAGGGTACTCGAGGCAAGATCGCCAGCAAGATGGGCACGCCCAGGACCAGCGTCGCAGCCATCGCCAAGGTCTGACCCGACCAAACGTTGAGTGATTTGGCGTAGAAAAACGCACCGAAAACAGCCAACGCGCAGGAGGCGATCAGCCCCTTTCCGACCAGTCGGGTGGCGCGGCCCTCACCCGATGGGAGGAGTTTGAGCGCAGCACCGGTCATGGTCAGAAATGCCGGGGCGAGCAGGAATAGAGCCAGCATCGTGAGTGCAGCGGTCCCAGCCAGCCCCAGCGCCTGAAAACTCGGTCGCTGAAATTTGGACGTGATCACGAGATGAACAAAAAGCTGTGTGCCCGCCAGAACCGCCGCCATCAGGGGTGCGGAAAGCAGGATAGAAGCGATGAATCGGTCGACAGTGGGCTCGGCCGAGGCGGCACGAATCCTCGACCCGGTAGGCATGGACGCAAATCGACGCCAGACGTTGATCGTTGTTCCTAGCTTGATGCCGTAGATGATGGCGGGAAGACCCAACATGCCGAACGCGCTCAGGATGAAGAGGCCGCCGACGCTATCGGGTGCGTCTGCCATCGCTGAGGCGACTCCTGCAAAGCTCCAGAACGTCAGGACAAGTCCGACGAGGACACCAGCCAGAACGCCTTCTAATACGAGTTTCATTCATATCCCTGAGGCAGGCCATAGGGCCTGCGTACCAATCACAGGGCAGGCCATAGGGCCTGCGTACCAATCACAGGGCAGGCCATAGGGCCTGCGTACCAATCACAGGGCAGGCCATAGGGCCTGTGTACCAATCACAAGGCGGACCAATCACAAAGGCATAAGCCCGGTCTCGGTGCCAAGTCGTACTTGCGCGCGAAACTACCGAATACAGGTGTTCAACGTAAGAGCTTCGTACTGGATGTTTGGGGGATTTTTATCAGAGGAGATAAAAAAAATGTCTCGAAGGACCCGTAGCCATGGAACATACACCTGACTAACGACCTGGGGGGAACGCATGTCGACCGTCCCTCGAGACACCACGAGATTAGGTTTTGATTTACACAGTGTCAAGTGATTTTGAAATATAGTCGTAACTTTCCACCCCTGCATAATCATGAGGGGTGGAAAGCCAGACTTAAGAAACCGGCTTAGGCGCCAATTCCTGCGGCCTTGAGCTTCTGAGTGAGCTCAGGCACGGCCTGGAAGGCATCAGCGACGAGACCGTAATCAGCGACCTGAAAGATCGGTGCTTCGGCATCTTTGTTGATGGCGACGATGCATTTCGAACCCTTCATTCCGGCGAGGTGCTGAATGGCACCCGAAATGGCGACGGCAAAATAGAGGTCTGGAGCGACCACTTTACCAGTCTGTCCAATCTGCCAGTCGTTGGGAGCATAACCGCTGTCGACGGCAGCACGGCTTGCGCCGACGGCACCACGAAGAAGGTCAGCAAGTTCAGCGACCATGCCGAAGTTCTCGGCCGATTTCAGACCACGGCCACCGGCCACGATCACTGCGGCGTCGGTGAGCTCAGGGCGCTCACTCTTGACCTGATCAAAGCTTACGAATTGGGCGGTATCCACCGCAGCAACGCCAGTGACGACTGCTTCGGTTGGGCAGGCTGCCGATTCGGGAAGAGCTTCGAACTCAGTGGTACGAACGGACACGACCTTCGAGGGAGTGGTGACTTCCACGGTGGTGATGACGTTTCCGGCCCAAAGGGGTCGTTTGAACTTCAAGCCGCCATCGTTCCAGACAGCGATCGCGTCGGAAACCATGCCTGCATTGAGTTTCCCAGCGATGCGAGGAAGGAGGTCCTTTCCGAACGTGCTGGAGGGCCCACAGATCAGCGTGGATCCGCTGGTCTCGGCGATTTTCACGATCGCTGGTGCGTAGGTTTCGGCGAGGTAGCTTGCGAAGACAGCGTTGTCTTCGAAAAATACCTTGTCGGCTCCGCTCTTGGCGACCTCGGCCACGGCGCCACCGATATTATGTCCAATGATTGCGACGTAAACCTGTCCACCGGTTGCTTTGGCGGCTTCTTTAGCGAAGGCCACCGTGGCGAGGGAGACTTTACGAAGCTTTCCGTTCTGATGTTCTGCAACGACAAGAATGTTGCTCATGACTTACTCCTTAAGGCCGGCTTAGATAGCCTTGGCCTCGTTGCGAAGGACGGTGATCAACTCATCAACCGAAGCGACAATGCGGCCGGCCTTACGTTCGTCAGGAGCCTCGTAAACGAGGACCTTGACGCGCTCAGTAACGTCCACGCCCAAATCGTCGGGTGTGAGCGTATCAAGCTGCTTCTTTTTGGCCTTCATGATGCCTGGAAGCGACGCATAACGAGGCTCATTCAGGCGAAGGTCAGCAGTGATCACTGCAGGAAGCTTCACGCGTTTGGTGCTGGTTCCGCCGTCGACTTCTCGACCGACCGAAGCCCAACCGTCAGCAACTTCAAGCGAGTACGCAAACGTTGCTTGTGGGTAATCCAGGTAGGCTGCGAGCAGCTGACCTGTTTGATTGCGGTCGCTGTCGACCGACTGCTTGCCCATGATGATGATATCAGGAGCTTCTTTCTTGACGACTTCGGCTAGCAAACGCGCAACGGCGTCG
>JBFFMO010000570.1:0-3827 GCA_041554035.1 Allomicrovenator sp.
AAACGCCAGTGGTTGACCGACCGCTTGATGCGCCTTCGCAAGGGAAGAATCGCCAACGGTGAGCCTCCGCTTGAATCGCTTCGCGCCACCGCGGACCTGAGTTCTACGGCGGTGGCCGCGATTGTAGACCTCATGTGCCGCTGCCAATTCTGGTATGTCGAGGCTGCGACCTCGTCCCTCTCGGCCTCAGCCCAGCTTCGCATCCTGGTGTGTTCGTTGATGCAAGCTCAGCGCGACCCCAAGATTGACACCGATTCCATGTTTCACGTCACCTTCGTTCCGCTGGTCCGCGATCTGGACCGTAATGACGATCCCGCAGCTCCTTACCGCGTAAGGCTCATCGAGGCATTGCTTCGACGCGTGGATATCGAGGCCATCTGCCTTGGGGCAGACCCCATGCCTGACGATGCCTTGGGCAGCTTCGAGGTTGAGCTTGGGGGCCATCAAGCACACGCGGTGCGATTCGAGGCATCCCGCGAGACGCAGGCTTTGCTGACGTTGCTTCCCGCGTACGAGCAGAAATCGAGCGCCGCATTTCATGCGACCCTGAAGGCGCTCTGCGACCTTTACGGCCTACGGAAAGACGAATTCGACCGTATTGCCAACGAGAGTGTCTACCTTGACCACATGAACTCCGCCCGGTCGGACAAAGAACGCATGCTCGACTACGCCGTCCCAGGATGCCTGGTCGAGATCGGACCCGGCGGCGGTGTGGTCCTCGACTTGATGGAGGCTCGGTTCCCCGACTCCAAGATCGTGGGCGTCGACGTGTCGAAAGTCGTCGTCGAATCACTCCAAGAGCGCCGTGAAAAAGAAGATCGTGGCTGGACCGTCATCGAAGCCGATGCTTTTGAACTGCCACAGCATCTTGAGCCCGGGACGGTTACGACCATCGTGCTTTGTTCGGTGCTTCATGAAATCTACAGCTACGTCGAACACATGGTCGATGACGTTCCACGGCGCTTTCGCCTCGAAAGTGTCCGTGACTTGCTCAGGGCTTGTTATAAGACGTTGGCTCCAGGCGGTCGAATCATCATTCGTGACGGCATCATGCCCACGGATGAACCGCGCATCATCGAATTCATCGACCCGGAAGGTCCAGAGTTCTTCCGGCTCTTTCAGGAGCAATTCGAGGGGCGCCCTATCTGTGGGGAATGGCTCGATGAAAAGCGAGTCCGATTGGGCGCAGCCGACGCCATGGAATTCCTCTATTGCTACACGTGGGGCCCGGCGAGCTTCCCGTATGAAGTGCGCGAACAGTACGGAATCCTCCCCTATGAGGACTATCAAAACACGGTGAGCGCATGGCTTTCCGCGCCACTGGTCATCACGCCGCCAGAAGGTGAGGACTCGTACCTGCAACAGGGATACATCGACGGACTCGCCCCGAAGGTTCGCTTTTACGATGGCGCGTTCAAGACCGTGGCGTTGCCGGATTCAAACGCGATTCTGGTCTTCGAAAAACCCGCTAATTGAGCTTTCGTTTCGCGAGTTCGATGTATTGTTTTGCATTGGCGTTGGCGGGCTCGATTTTCAGCACTTCTTCCCACGCCGCGATCGCCTCTTTGTATCGAGACAGCCGGTAATAAGACTGGCCCAGATTGATGCGGTACTCGGTCCGCCCTGGACGGAGCTTGACCGCCTGAAGCTGATGACGAACGGCGTCGTCATAATGAGCCTGGTCAAAATAAGCTTGCCCCAACCCGGCTTGAACCAGGTGATTTCCACCGTCGATCTTTGCAAGCTCCTCGTAGAGCTTCTGGGCCCGGCTCACATCTCCACGAGCATAAGCTGCACGCGCATCAACGAGGAGCGCCTTTTTGTCGGCCGTCGGCGCTTCTTTTTCTGGCGACGGAGCCTCCACAACCTTGACGACTTTGGGCTCGGTCTTCTCGATTTTTTCGACCTTCTCGACCACTTTCTCTTCGACGGGTTCCGGGACCACTGGCTCTTCTTGGGGAGCTGCAATCATCGCAGCATCGCTTTCATCTCCAACATCTTGAGCGGCACCGACATCTTCGGCACCAGGAACGACCACCGTGCCGACGTAGCGGGCCTGCATCTCAGACGCGCGTTCCTTAAGCTTCTGGTCATCAGGTGCCCATTGGCTGGCATAGCCGGCGAGAGTCCTGGCGAGGTTCAGATCGCCGGCCCCATCGGCCAGGCTCGCGCCCTGCCCTGCTCGATCCACGAAGGATTTCCGCATCGCCTCGAACTCAGACGAGGCTGGCGCTTCTCGCTTGACGTTTTCCAGGGAGCTCAAGGCGCAGTTTCCAAACGGTGCGATCAAACGACCATCGCTCAGCGCGTCTTCGAAAGCCTGCACGTTCCCGGCCAGATCGAAAACTGGCTTGGCGTCGGAAACCACGACTTCCTCGACTTTTTTAAACTCAGGATCCTCTTCGAAGGAACCAAATTGCACCCAAGCGACGAACGCCAACACCAGAGCCCCGAGGACCGCTAACGCAATGTAAATCGTACGCTTATTATTTCGTTCCGACGCGTGAAGGTGCTCCTCATCAAGTTGAGCATCCCAAGCCGGGGTGTTGGCTGCGAACCACTCATCAGAGGTCTCAGAACTCTTGCCGGACTCGATGAAACCGACCTCGAACGCTGGAGCTTTTTCCGCCGCAGCAGCTTTTTCGGCGGCAGCTTTTTCGGCGGCAGCAGCTTTGTCCGCTTTTGCGCCCTCGGCGAATTCGCGGGCTTCTTTTTCATGGGCCTCATCAAGCAGCGAAACGTCGATCTCCACGGACGGACGTTTGTCACGTTTGCCCTTCGAGGGTTTGACCGTGGCCTCTTTCGACTTGGACTTCGACTTCGACTTCGACTGATCGGCAGGCGCGTCAGCTTCAACGACGACCGACGGCTCAACCACTGGAGCCTCAACCACCGCAGGTTCAGCCGGAACCTCAACCGGAGCTTCAGGCTCAGCTGGAACCTCAACCTTAGCTTCGACCACCGGCTCAGCTGGAGCCTCAACCACCGGTTCAGCTACAGCCTCAACCGGAGCCTCGACCACCACGGGAGCCTCGACCACCACGGGAGCTTCGACCACCACGGAGGCTTCGACCACCACAGGGGCCTCAACCACCGGAGCTTCGTTCACGACGGCATGACCTTTCACCGTGCTGTCCGTCGTCTCGTTTTTCGACGGATTGGCTTCAGCCAAGGCCTTTTCGACCTCCGCAGCAACCTCCGAGGCCGTTGCATTTTCGTCCGGCGCCTTGAAGTCAGGCACGATCATCTTCAACGTGCGCGAATCGCTGACAGGCGGCTCCTCGGCTTTTGCCACCGACTCGCTGTCTCCCTTGGCCTGGCGCCAAGCCGCTTCTTCAATGGCGGCGCCGATGCTTCCGAGCATCAACGTCTTCTGAGCCGAATCTTCATCGATTTCTGGCTCATCCGGTGTCGATTGCGTGCCCTTAGAGCCAAGGACCATCGTATGGCCGACCGGAGCATCTGGCTCAGGTTCAGCCGTCGCTCGATCACCGGCCAACGCCACGGCCGAACGCACCGTCTCTACCCGTCGCAACAACGCAGTACTCGAAAGATCAGAGTCGGCCAGATCCCCAAGAGCGGCCAAGCCGGGCAACGAATCGCGGTCGACCGAACTCATTTCGATCGTGGAGTAGTGGTCGTCTTCTTCCTGCACCTCAGCGCGTTCAATGCGCGGCGCAAGGGTTTCGGGATCGACCCCCAAGAGATTGGCCAGAGCCCCAATGATCGCCGAAGGAGCCTGAAAACGTTTCGCAGGATCCTTCTCGAGCATCATCTGCACGACCACGTCGATATCAGACGGGACTTCACCGCCGCCGCGCGCGAGC
>JBFFMO010000571.1:0-3827 GCA_041554035.1 Allomicrovenator sp.
CCAAAAATGCGTCGAGCCAGCGAATCAGGTTCGGCCACGGTTCGGCCAAAAACCACTCCCGGTCGACAAAAGAAAATTGCCGAATAAAGGGCAGCAGCGCCATGTCCGCAAGACTGGCAGAATTGCCAAATAACCAAAGTTGGCCCTGAAGTCGACGGTCAAGCTCCCGAAGGAATACCGATGCGCATGAGCGATGGTGGCGACTGGAATACCGAAGAAGAGGACGATGAGGCCACGAGTGTTCCGACGAAGGCCCCCCAACCTGTGGCTTCAGGCCGCGATGAGTCTTTGCCACAACCTGGCCAAAAAACGACCTCGAATAAGAACAAAGCCGACCGAGAAATCGAACGACGCCTCCGTCGAATTACCACCCTCAGCATCGCCGCAGTCCTCTTCGGCTTCGGCGTCGGGTTTTTTCTAGTCGCAAAATCCGATCCCTCTCCTGAGAAGCATTTTGAAGCGGTCGGGGACTTACCGGAAGCCGTCCCTCGCCCGACCAAAGTGGATGAACGTCAGGTGCTCCGCCAAACCTACGATAAATTGGCAGCCAAACTCATCGAAGCATCGTCTGGCGATTTTCAACCCATCAAACGAGATATCCTGGCCGTCGAACTGTTGAAAATGCAGTCGGAGTCGGAAGGTCGGCTGGTAGGAACTGAGGATCTTTTGGCCCATGCCGGTGCCTGGGAGTTTCTTCTGCAGGCGCCACCAACACGCTCCAAGACTTGGTACGATATCGCGATGCGCACGTCAGATTTCGAACGAATCCTGGCGACGGACGCGATTTTGACGAATGAAGAAATGGGAGCCCGGGCACTTTGTTTTGCGGGGGCGACTGAAAAAGCGCTGGGTATCTACCAGGAACAATTTCGCTCCCCTTTGGAAAGTGCAGACGGCATCGCATGTGGCTTGAATTCAACCACCTCCCCACTACCGTTTCGTGGTTTGACACTTTCCAATGAGGCGGTGGGCGTTGCGGCATCCCGCGGTGCTGTCGATTTGGTCGACCTCTTCCTGACATTTCGAAGGAAAAAATCGTCTACGAATTCCCCGATCCTGATGGATATTGGGGCAGCCCTCTATGTTGCAGGGAAAATCCGAGACCAGGATATCCTGGACGTTGCGACCAGCGTTCAACAGCAATGCGACGGCCTGCCACGCGGGTCATCCGGACTTTCTGAATCTGTTTCGCCTGATATTTTGCTCGCCGCCGCAAGGAAGCTTGAGGCGTCGGCCCTCCCTAAGACCCATAAAGCGATGGCGGTCGAAAACCTGTATGTCGCTGCGGCCCTGGCTGGGTTTCTTCGTCTTGAGGACACCCGAAACGGCGTCGTCGCGACGACCCCAAGGAACGAGCGTTGTCTGGCTCAGGTGGAATACCAGTTCGAACCCGAAGCAGCGCTCGCGCGCCTGAAACGGCTCGAATCGACAGAGGAACCTGGCGGCGAGCTTCAATCCTTGCTGGCGCTTACCGAGGCACGTCTGGGGAACTTCGACGAAGCCTTTGCCCACACAAAAACCGGGCTCGGCTTGGTTCGTTTGAACACGCCAAGTCACACCTCGATGAGCTGGATGTTCATTGCCTTTGCCCACCGTACGGGTCAGCTCGAAGGTATCAAATTGGTGAACCCAAACGAGGCCATGCTTAACCTTATTGACGCGCTGCAAGGCAATCCCGCGGGACTAAAAGCCTATCGCGTGTCCGACAAAGTATGGATGCCCCAACAGACCGTTACGGCTGTCGATTTTTACCTGCGTGGTGCTTTGGCTGCCGGTCACGAAGAAGCCTTTATGGACGGTCTGATCGACCACACTTCGACCGTTTCGCACTATCAATTCTCCCGTGCGGAAGCCTCGGCGTGGCTCGGAGACGGCGAGTCCGCAAAAAAGTGGTCCACACAACGCGAGGCCTTGCATCAGCGAGCGTCCGGGGGCAAGTTTGGTGGCCATTATCTGCTTTGGACACGATAAGACCCAAGGACGTACCTCATGAGTCATGCTGAAGAACGCGCACGACGTGCCGCTCAACGACAACTCGATGCCTACAACAGTCGAGAAATCGACGATTTTGTGGCGGCCTACCATCCTGATGTAGAGCTCTTTGATCTAAAAACCAACGAGTTGCAGGGGAAGGGTCGGCAACATCTCCGCGACACCTATGGCCCGCTCTTTGAGCGATGCGAAAACTTGAATGCCAGTGTGACGACGCGTTCAGTCGTTGGAAACGTGGCTGTCGACTTTGAGTACGTGACGGGACTTCGACCTGAACCCGTGCACGCGATGGCAATTTATGAGGTCGATCACGACGAGCTCATCACCCGAGTCTGGTTCGTGATCCCCTGAATCACCGGTCAAATCGATTCTGGGGAGCCCACTAATTACGAAGCCACACGTGATTTGGTGAATCTTAGGGTTTGCGCCCAACGACCGCCTCAGGAACTCGATGTACAGAAACCTTGCCGCCATACTCATGATTTCCCAATTCGGATGCTCTTCAGAAAGTGGAGTCCGCACGCCGGAGGCTGATGCCTCCACCAGCGACGTCTCCACGCCGGACACCGCAGATCTGGACGCAGCCTCGATCACGCTCCGAGTGGCGACCTTCAACGCATCCTTATTCCGAGGCCAAAGCGGAGGCCTGATTGCCGACCTGAAGGCCGGCGACACTCAGGCCAAGGCAGTTGCCGCCGTGGTTCAGCGGGTCCGGCCCGATATCGTGCTCATTAACGAATTCGATTGGGACGCCAATGGCGACGCGGCAAAGGACTTTGCGGAAAATTACCTGAACGTGTCGCAAGGCGCAGATCCCATCGAGTTTCCGTATTATTTCGCTCCAACCAGCAATACGGGCGAATCCACGGGGATTGATTTGAACAAAGATGGGGCCATCACCGCAGTTCCGGGCTCGCAAGCCTACGGTGACGACTCCTATGGTTTTGGGCGTTTTCCAGGCCAATATGGATTCGCGATTTTTTCGCGCTACCCGATTGCCAACGAAGACATTCGAACCTTTCAGAAGCTGCTCTGGAAAGACATGCCAGAGAATCTGCTGCCCACCGACTGGTACACGCCGGAAGCCGTCCAGATCATGCGTCTTTCCTCCAAGAACCACGTCGATGTCCCGATCGAGGTGAACGGCAAGCGGCTGCATATCCTGGCGAGCCACCCTACCCCGCCTAGTTTTGACGGACCTGAGGACCGAAACGGTAAGCGCAATCATGACGAAATCCGGTTCTGGTCGGACTATATTTCGAGTCAGGCAGACAACGCTTACATCGTGGACGATAAAGGCCAAGCGGGGTCCATCGGAGCGGACGCGGCATTTGTGATTTTGGGGGATTTGAACAGCGACCCCATCGACGGAGACAGCATCCATGCGGGCATCGCCGACTTGCTCAACAACCCACTTGTGAATGACACAAAACCACAAAGCTTCGGCGCCCCCGAGGCCGCAGAAAAAGACGGTCAGGCGAACACTGCACATTCGGGTGATTCGAAGGTCGATACGGCGAATTTCAGCGACGGACAGGTTGGAAATCTTCGGGTCGACTTTGTGTTGCCCTCGGCGAATTTGAACACCGTAGACAGCGGTGTTTTCTGGCCCGCGACCGGAAGTCCCGACGAAGACCTCGCCGACACCTCCGATCATCATTTGGTTTGGATTGAACTCGAACTTTGAAGGCACGCTCATGAAACCTATCACCCTACCCTGCGGGCTCGAATTCATTTCACCCATCGCTTTCGCCCCGCTGACCAACGTGCAAAGCTACGCCGATGGCACACTTTCCGAGATTGAATTCCGGTGGTTGTTGATGCGAGCGCAGGGC
>JBFFMO010000572.1:0-3812 GCA_041554035.1 Allomicrovenator sp.
CCTTCGGGTGAGACCGCGGGCAACACGATTCTTTCTACGCCGGCATCGCGCGCGCGCTTCAAAATTTCTTGGACAGAAAGTCCGTCAAAATCAGCATCAAGATGGCAATGGGTATCGAATAATTTCATGGAGAAACTCTACGAGTTCGATCGAAGCGTGCCAACGCTCATCATGTTGGGACGCTTGGGTTCACTGGCATCCAGCCCGCTCATGATTCGCAGACGCTATGCAAAGCCCGTGCGTTGAGCCGGGAAGCTCGATCTTGGACAAGGAACCAAGAGAACCCGGTCATGTGTTCCCGTGTGTGACAATGTGGCACGATGTGAGACGGTGTGGTCATAATGCCTCGTTTTCCGTAAGTGGCTGTGAAAGAACTTCTTTTTTTGATCTCACCGATTCAAACGTGTTTGGCACAGCCCTTGTAAGGGTAGGTAAGTGTTGAGCACACATCGGAGCACAAATGAAGTTCAAAACTCTGGCACTATCTCTCTTTGGAACTCTCGGCCTCTTGGCTTCAGGTTGTGGCGACGATCCACAACTTCAAGCCAATAACTTCGACGTTTCTGCGGACCGACTGCCTACGAATCTGGACACGTCGGTCGCGCCGCCGAACATGAGCGTCGCCCGCCCTGATGGCACCTCTTCTACCGCATCAGCTTCATGCGACAACGGCACCACGTGCCCCGCTGGCGAGGCGTGTGTCGGAGGAACGAGCGAGTGTGTGCCAAACGGTGCTTTCCGCGTGACCCTCGTTTGGGACCAACGAACCGATTTGGACCTTCATGTGGCGACCCCGCTTGGCGAGGAAGTTTATTACCGCCATCGCAACACTGCGGACGGCGGCGAATTTACGAAAGACGGCTGCATCGCCGACCGCTGCGAATCGCAGACGGGCCCGTTCATCGAAACGGTTCGATGGCCCGATTTTGCGACTCCAGGAACGTACGAATTTTGGGCTGTGAATTACGACGGCGACCAAGCGCTGCCGATTCGAATCGAAGTCGAATATGAAGGCCAGAAAGAAACCTTCACCGGCAACATCGCAGCCAGTGCCGGTGCCAAGTCGGAGCGTTTCGCGTTCACGATCGAAGGCGTCGCGCCCAACCCGAATTCAACCACGCAATGCCTCCAGACTCTTGATCAATTGGGAGTGCAATGGCGGCCTTGGAGCTATTCGACCGAGAAAGCCGGTGGCAAGTCCTGCACCGTCGATGATCCGATCATTGTCTCGGGTGCCATCAATGGCGTGAGCTACCGCTACTACAGCCAGGCTTCGCCAGGAACGATGTCGATGTCTTGCGATTTGGCCCTTGCTCTCTACCGGGCCGGCGAGACTTTGAAAGAATACGACATCGATGACGTGCTCCATATCGGTACGTTCAACTGCCGTACGATCAGTGGATCGACGTCGCTTTCCAAGCATGCACATGGCACAGCGATCGACTTCTACGGTTTCGAGACACGTTCGGGCACGTCGCTGAACTTTGAGCGCGACTGGCAGCACAACACGACCAACCCCACGAACGAAAAAGCGCGAATCCTTTACGAAATCGCCCAGAAATGGCACGCAAATAAGGTGTTCAACATCATCCTGACACCCAATTACAACAGCGACCACGACAACCACATCCACGCCGACCTGACCCCCGGATCAGACACGATCCGAAGCACTGATGAATCGTCGTACTACATCGGAAGCGATGAGCAGGCTTGGGAAGACGGTTGTGGCAACGATTGATGAACCGAAATACAGCTTTCAACATCGGATATCAGAATTTCGGTGTTAAGAAGGTGAAATGGTTCATGTACCCCTCCTAGAAGAAGTCGCAGTCATCGCGGGAATCGCGGTGATGGTTTCAGTCGTCCTATCCCGGTTCCGTGTTCCCACGGTAACCGGGTTGCTTGCGACTGGAGCCCTGGTCGGGCCCAACGCGCTCGGCCTCGTCACCAATCAAGAAGACATCGAGATCCTGGCAGAAGTCGGGGTGGTGCTCCTGCTCTTCACCATTGGTCTGGAATTCTCGCTCGCCCGTCTGGGAGCGATTTTTCGAACGGTAGCTCTGGGCGGGGCGATCCAGGTCGCTGGAACCATCGCTGTGGTTGTGGCCGTTGCGACAGCACTGGGTTTCCCAGTTCGCCCTTCGATTTTCTTTGGTTTCGTTTTTGCTCTCTCAAGCACCGCCGTCGTGCTGCGGGGACTTTCCGAGCGACGTGAACTCGACGCACCGCACGGTAGATTCATCGTCGGGACTCTTATTTTTCAAGATGTTCTGGTCGTGCCCATGGTGCTGCTTGTGCCTGTGCTCGCCTCGGATGGCAGCGCGAGTGAAGCGCTCATGGGAGTTGCTTGGGCGCTTGGAAAAGCTGCGATCGTCGTGGTGATGTTCCTGATCGTGGCCCGGGCAGCCGTGCCTCGGCTTCTGAAGATGGTCGACGCTACGCGGAACCGTGAGGTCTTCGTGCTGGCGGTTCTGGCAATTTGCATCGGCACAGCGTGGGCGACGGCGCAAACGGGCCTATCGCTGGCACTTGGGGCGTTTCTTGGCGGGATGGTCGTCGCGGATACCGAGTTTCGGCACCGCGCGATGGGTGACATGTTGCCCCTGCGTGACGTCTTTGTGAGCGTCTTTTTTGTGTCTCTTGGGATGTTCTTTGATGCGCGACTCTTTGCGCAGAACTGGGACGTGATCTTGATGCTGACCTTTGGTTTTGTGGTGGTCAAAGGTGCGATCGCCACGTTGGCAGCCATGATGATGAAGTTTCCTCCCCGGGCCGCCTGGCTTGCTGGAGTGGGCCTTGCGCAATTTGGAGAGTTTGGATTCGTCTTGTTGCGACTGGGCCAAGCCGAAGGCGTGATGCAGGGATCTGAAATCGACCTTTTGCTGAATGCCGGAATCATTTCCATGTTCCTGACGCCACTGTTGGTCCGTATGGCCCCCCATGTGACAGCGGGCGAAAAAATGCTCATGCCCCTGTCGCGCCTTCTGGGTGAGCGTGGATTCGAAGAAGTCGAGGGAGAGACGCCCCAACATGGGCACGTGATCGTCGTGGGTTACGGTATTGCTGGCAAACTGGTCGTCGAAACGTTGACCCGGGTTGGCCTTGATTATGTTGGTCTTGAGCTCAACGCCGAGGCCGTCCGTGAGGCGCAGGAACAGGGCTATAATATCCATTATGCCGATGCCACGAGTGATGAAACCTTGGAGCATGTCCATGTTGCAGATGCGCGCGCGGTGCTGGTTCTTATCAACGATCCCAGCGCTTCGATTCGCGTGGTGCAGACGATTCGAAGGGCAAACCCAACGGTGCCTGTTTTCCTGCGTACTCGGTATTTTGCCGAGGTGGCTACGGGCATGAACGCCGGTGCGAGCGTCGTGATCGCCGAAGAAATCGAAGGCGCCGTCGAGACGTTGGCAAGCGTGCTGGGTCTTTTAGGTTACGATCAGCAAACCATTCGGCAGGAAGTCGACACGTCGCGACGGGATACGATGAAGACCGCACGCGGGGCCGACGATCTTGCCGGTCATCCCATTTTGCTGGGGTCGAGCGTTCGAGTCGAGACTCTGCTCATCGCGCCGGGATCGCGGTTTGCCAATGCAACACTCGCCGATTTGCGTCTACGGGAAGACACGGGTGCAACCGTCGTCGGGCTTCAACGTGGCTCGGAATTGAGGTCCCACGTTTTGCCCGATGACGCCTTACATATCGACGACTTACTTATCGTCGTTGGGGACGTCGAAGCGTTGAGGCTTGTGCGCGAATACGCGAGGCCTGACAGCACCGAGACAACGGGCTAGGATACGCGCTCAACG
>JBFFMO010000573.1:0-3802 GCA_041554035.1 Allomicrovenator sp.
AAATTCATCGTAGGAAAGTTCCCCGCGATAGAGTTTCCCGACCAGATTATCCATGTCGTAGATGCGCTCGACGCTGACAGATTGGGTGTCGTAGGAGAGCCTATCCGACCATCGCTTCTGATTCACACGAATGAAATCCGGGCGGTTGATGAGGTTAAGAGCGACCTCACCCCAGGGCTTCCCGTCACACGTCGCGATCACATCTTCACGCGTGGGGTAGCGGCCGACCAAGTCCACGAAGAGGCGGCGGCAAGCTTCAACCTTGACGACGGGCTGGTGGTCTAGGCCCACGCCCCAAAGGCTCTGGCACACGCCCCGGTTGACGGGGTTCGTCAACTTCAGGGCCTCGCAATAGGCTTCGCAGGAAGGACCACAGTCGGGCAGCGATTCATCGTTGGGGAGCGTCGCCACGAGCCTTGCTCGTGGAAGCTCATCGTTGCCTCCGAAGAACTCACCGTTGCTTACTTTGTTGGGCCCACCGACAAGATCTGAGGGTCCACGCGCGGGATCGCTGAAGTCAAAAGCAGGGTCGTCACATCCCGCCAAGGCAAACAATACGGCGCAGATCGTTGCGGTAACACGCAGCACGTCGGCCTCCTAAAATGGTCTACAATTCTTTGACTTAAGGTACGGTTTAGCGCTCGCCGCGTCAAATGGACGCGTGTGAGAGTTGACAGGCAGCGGCGATCCCACACACTGGTGCAAATCTTTTTTCCTGAAGCCGGTGATCCTATGAATCGTGCGCCAATCTTCATTTGCGTTCTTCTGTTTTGTTCGTGGACCTCTGTGGCCCACGCTCAGACAGTGCTCGGTATCGGCCCTGGGTTCTTTATTGAAGACAGTGACCTCTCGGCAGAAGAACAGGCGAGTATCGAGCTGCGCGATGAATCTTTCGCGTACACGAGCGACGGATTCCTGAGCGGCTCGATCTACATCATGAAGGACTGGACCGAATCGATCCGTCTTGGTGGTCAGGTCACTTATTACGGCACCTACTCGGCGAGCGTGACCCCAGAGGGCGACAATAATAACGATGAGGAACCGCAGATCTACGAGTTCGGAAGATTGCTAGAAATCTCGGCTCGCATCGAATATTTGCTGCCCGTCACGGACACCATCGATATTGCGTTAGGCGGCATGGCGGGCTTTCCAATTTTGATACCGGATGGTGATTTTCAGGCGGAAATCGATCGATTGAAGGACCAAGAAGTCGGAGTCTTCGATTTGCCGCGTGTAGGCTACTTGCTCAGCCCGGTATTTGGCGCGCGTTACAAATACAGCGATCACCTGTATTTTCGCGGCGACCTGCTCTTCAAGTGGGAGCAATTATTCCTGTTTCGGACGACCGAAGAAGTCCAGAGCATACCGTTTCGAAAGACGTGGTCCACTTCGACGCTTCGATCCGAATTTGCATTGGGCATTGAAGTCGTTCTTTGATGAATATTGCGCGCCCCGTGGGCGTCTGTTGAGTATCTGACCTTGCTATTAGGAGCCAAAATGCGCCGCTTGATGATTTTCCTTTCGTTTGCCTTGTTGATGTTGTCGATTTCGGGCTGTGCCAGCATGCGCGCAAACAGTGCGCGCCAGGCGTATATCCACAGCGCAACCAAATCCTACGTCTACAAGGCCTCGTTGGAATCGATCTTTCCCGAAGCCCGCAAGATCTTGTTCGAATACGGCTACCAAGTTCGAGATTCCAACGACAACTCGCTTGAAACCGAGTGGGCGCGCGACCAAACGACCGAGAGACGTTATCTCGTTACGGCGACCAAGGTGAAGACCGGCTACAGCCTGCAATTCACGCTCAGTGAAATGCGAGAACGCTCGACTTCCGCCACCACCAGCCGAGATCTGGATGTGGAGTGGGTGCTGATTCAACGACTTGACCCCGCATTCGCGCGGGAGGTTCAGGCCGAAGCGGACGTTCGCGGGCAAGCCGCCGCGAACTAAGCGAGGTCGAAGAGTAAGACCTCGGCGTCTTGACCGCCCACCAGCTCCAGCCGCGTCTCACCTGTGATCGCGACGCTGTCGCCCTCCTCCAGACGCTGGTCATCAAGACTTAACACTCCCTTAACAACCTGCAGCCAGTAGTGGCGCGAGGCGTCCAAGTCTCGGGTCAGCACGGCATCGGCTGCGAGCTTTGCGGCGTAGAGCCTCGCATCCTGATGCACCTTGACGCTGCCTGCTTCTGCATCGGGCGAGACGAGCAAAACAAACTCACCGTCCCCAGGCTTGATCGACTTTTGCTCGTAGCTGGGCGGAAGGTCGTTTTGGGCGGGTGGAATCCAAATCTGCAAAAAGCGCACGGGCTCCGTTTTGCTGGCGTTGAATTCGCTGTGTCGGATGCCCTTACCAGCACTCATTCGTTGGACATCTCCGGGGCGAATGATGCTGCCCGTTCCAAGGCTGTCGCGGTGCTCAAGAGCCCCTTCAACGACATACGTGATGATCTCCATATTCGCGTGGCCGTGTGTGCCAAAGCCCTGATCAGGTGCGACGCGGTCGTCGTTGATCACGCGAAGAGAACGGAAACCCATCGCCGAGGGATTGAAATACGAGCCAAACGAAAAGCTATGATGGCTGTTGAGCCATGAAATCTTGGTGTGGCCGCGTTCTCCGGATTTTTGTGTGGTTTTCATGATGCCTCCTTAATTGACATGCATTGATCCTAGGGTGTTTCCATGGGAAGAAAAGACCGCCAATAGTCAACTGTTTGTCGCCGGAGAGAAACAATGAGCCGCATCATGGATCTTGAGACCTTTGTCGAAGTTGTCGTTCAAGGAAGCTTCACCCATGCCGCCGACAAGTTGGGTGTTTCGAAGTCGTATGTGAGCAAACAGATTGCGGCGCTGGAGGACCATCTTGGGGTGCGCCTCTTGAACCGTACAACGCGCAAGATCGCGACAACGGATGCGGGTCAGGCGTTTTTCGAACGCGCGCGGCGAATTCTGGACGACGTCGAAGAAGCTGAGCGCTCGGTGATGCAGTTGAACACGGCCCCACGGGGTATTTTGAAAATGTCTGCGCCGATGTCATTCGGATTGCAGTACGTCACGCCGATCGTGGCCAGGTTCATGTGTGATAACCCCGAATTGAGCGTCGAATTGGATTTCAGCGACCGCGAGGTCGACGTCATCGACGAAGGGTTTGACCTCGTGATTCGCATTGGGCAACTGGCCGATTCGAGCTTCATCGCCCGAAAAATCGCTCCCGTTCGATTGATCACGTGCGCCAGTCCAGACTATCTGAAGCGGCGCGGCACACCGCGCACTCCCCATGATCTTAGCCACCACGAGTGCCAGCATTATACCTACCAAACCTCGCCCAGCGCATGGAGGTTCGAGTCGGAGTCCGGCGAAGTCGCTCATGTCACCGTATCGGGGCGGATGAAAGCCAATAATGGGGTGGCACTTCTGGAAGCTTCGCGGCGTGGAATCGGCATTTCTATTCTGCCCGACTTCATCGTGAACGAAGATATTCAGAACGGTTCATTGGTCGAAGTGCTTCAGGACTGGACGCCCGGCCACCGCGCGATTTGGGCGCTCTACCCCCATAACCGGCATCTTTCTGCAAAGGTTCGACTCTTCATCGATTTTCTGGCCGAGAACCTGAACCCGGCTCCTTGGCGACTGGACGAGGCCATCTGAATTCGGGTGGCAGGTCTTCGCCCCGAAAAATCTTGGCGGCCACGGCTTCGGCCAAATAGGGAGCGTAGAGCAGCCCCTTGGCCCCCAAACCTCCCAGGACAAAGACGTTGGGTTGAGTCTCGGTCAGAACGGGCAGGCGATCGGGGTGCACCACC
>JBFFMO010000574.1:0-3798 GCA_041554035.1 Allomicrovenator sp.
GCCCCGGTCGATCCACAAATTCGCGAACATCTTCGGGGATCGCACCCTCACAACGCACCTGTCGCTCCAAGGTTTCGTTGCCGGTGGGGACACGTCGTCGGTCTGAGTAATCGTTCGACCATTCGTCGAGTTCCGCGCCGTAGACTCGTAAGCCGATCGGAACGCCGACGAAGACGGGGGCCGAGATTAAGGTGCGATATCGTCCTTTTTTTCCGCGCGAACCCTGATGGGCGCTGATTCCAGCCACAAAACGGATTCCGTCGAAATCCCCTGTGACTACGGGCTCATGGCTGAGATCTCCCTGGAAATGAAGACCCATTTCTTTGGCGAGTTTTCGCCAATGGCGAAGGGTTCGTAAAGGCTCGAACACCGCGCGACGTAGAAGGATTAGGGCCACCATGGTCAAAATAGCGACGACAATCAGATTCTCGGGCTTTCCGTTGGACGTCAGAACAAGGTATCCTGCCAAACAAGGCACCAGAAGAATGGTGAAGAGAGCGATCCATGGTCGAAGAGCAAGCATTAGCGGAATCTACGGTCAGGACACGTGATTATGCAACCATTCTTACTGGACGCGAGCATCGGCGTGAACATATTCGCCAGACCCAGTTGTCCCCGTGTAGGAGG
Source organism: Allomicrovenator sp. (assembly GCA_041554035.1). GTDB lineage: Bacteria > Myxococcota_A > Bradymonadia > Bradymonadales > Bradymonadaceae > JBFFMO01. The sequence continues at coordinate 628 of JBFFMO010000574.1, forward strand.
AACGAGAATGCGCATTGAAACCGACATTGTCTTTCGTGACATGGACTCATCCGAAGCCGTTAAGGCATCCGTCGAGAAACATGTAGAAAAGATTGAGCGTCACTTCCCCGCAGTATCCAGATGTCGTGCTGTCATCGAACAGTCACATAAGAGCCAGTCTTCAGGGAATTTGTTCCATGTAGGACTGGATATCAGCGTGCCCGGCGACACCGTCGTGGTCACGAAGGATGCAGGCAAGAAGCCCGAACATGAAGACGTGTACGTTGCGATTCGTGACGCGTTCGAAGCTGCTGAACGGCAGTTGAGCCGCTACACCGCAAAACGTCATCAGCACTGATTTCAGGCTGAACACCTATTTTTGAGAGGCATCCTTCGGGGTGCCTCTTTTATTTTGGGACTCGGTCGGGCCGTCCGACGCGCTTTCGGCGCTCAAAATTCGTGAGTTACCAAGGCCAAAACCCCAAGTATAGTGCGCTCCATGTTAACCTTCGAAAGCATTGGACTCCTTGTTGGTGGGATTGGACTCTTCCTTTTGGGAATGGATCTGATGACCGACGGGCTGCGCCTTGCGGCTGGCGATGCGTTGGTCAAGGGCATGAAGTCTCTGACGGGCAATCCATTCCAAGGCATCTTGTCCGGAGCGTTTGCCACGGCCATCGTTCAGAGTTCCAGCGCGACCACCCTGATGACGATTGGCATGGTAAGCGCCGGAGTGCTCTCGTTTCAGCAATCTGTCGGGGTCATTTTTGGCGCCAATATCGGCACGACCATGACGTCATGGATCGTGGCTCTTGTGGGCCTTAAATTCAAAGTCTCGGCGTTTGCGTACCCCTTTGTGGGTGTTGGCGCGATGGTGCGCACCCTGGCAAAGGGCCGGTGGCGGCATTTTGGTGCGGCGCTTGCGGGATTTGGGCTGCTTTTTGTCGGCATCGACCTGCTTCAGGGAGGCATGGCGGAGCTGGCTTCGGTCATCAATACCGAAGCCCTCGATCCTGAGACCTTCCTTGGTCGTTTGGGTTTGGTGGCGGCAGGACTCATCATGACTGTTGTCATGCAGTCCTCAAGCGCCGCGATCACCTCCACTCTGGCGGCGTTGGATTCGGGCGCGATCACGATTGGTGCCGCGGCCGCCCTGGTGATCGGGCAGAATCTGGGGACGACCGTCACGGCAGTGATCGGTTCAGTCGGCGCCAACATCCCGGCGCGACGCACGGCGATGGCCCATATCGGCTTCAACGTCGTGGCAGGAATCGTGGCGTTCGCGATTTTCCCGTTTTTTGAAAACGCGATGGATCAGGCCTCGACGATTCCTGGTTTGGCTTCGCCCGCCACGCAGATCGCGGCGTTTCATACGGCTTTTAATGTTCTGGGCCTGCTGATTATTCTACCGTTTTTTGATCCGTTTTGCCGCGCAGTCGAGCGGTTGATACCCGGCAAGCCCCGTCGTTACACTTCGGGGCTGGATTCTTCGTCTTTGAAAGTCCCCGCTGTCGCCATCGTTGCGGTGCATAAATCGCTGTTCGAAATTCTTAAAGGGTCGGCGCAGATGACGCTCGCAGGCATCAAATCTGGCCCCGACGGGCAGGATTTTGGCATGCTTGAGGAGGAACTGGCTCGCGCGCGTGAATTCTTGCTCTCGATCGTCTCGGATCCCTCGCAGAAGTCCATTCACCAGCAACATGTCGACACGCTTCACGCCATGGATCATATCGATCGATTGGTGAACATCATCGTCAAGCCATCGTTTTATTTTCAGGCCCGTGGCTTGGACGAAAACGACCCCTTCAGAGTGGCTCTGGCCGAGGCATTGCAAACCGTGATCGATGCGACAGAACCTTCGTCAATTGCAGTCGCGGGCTTGCAGGAGCTGTCCCAGGGCGCAGCGCGTCAGCGCGCACAGATGCGGGATAAGATTTTGGACTCTGCGGCGCACCGAGGCACGCCGGAGCCGACAGAGCTTACGGATCGATTGAGATTTATCGTGCGTTCGGATCGGATTTTGTACCACCTTTGGAGGGCGTCGCAGCATCTTAGCGGAACCGATGACGCGTCGTTGCACACCGCGGACGACGAGACGTAGAGTCTGGTTTAGGGATTATTGAATTGGAGAACGAATGAAACCGCTGAAAATACTTGCTGGTCTTTGTCTTCTAGGAACTCTGAGCTCGCCGGCCTCGGCTGCAGTTGTGCACGACGAGGGCAAAACCGAGGTCTCGGTGGGTGCATTGACGAGATATCAGTTCGAAGTCGAAAATGCTGACGATGAAACGCGCATCGGATCCAACCTGATGACGGGCCGTTTGCAAGTGTCGGCCATTCACCACGACGTAGGAAATGTGGCGGTTCAATACGACGCGGCGTCCCAAATATTTTTGGACGCGTTCGTGGATATCTCGCGAAATTCCCCGATCGGAATTCGGGTGGGGCGTTTTCGTACGCCGATTGGAGCCGAATGGCAGATCGGTTTGAAGGACCTTCCCACGTCTGTGCGAACACTGATTGCCGAGCGCGTTCTGGGTCGCGCCACAGGTCTTGATGTGTACGCAGACTTCAAATTGGGAGAGGTTGAATTTCGTGCAGATGTGGGACTTTTTAATCCCACTCTGAGCACGCGAGTCGAAGATGGTCAGGTGCTCGGGCAACGACTGAGGCTTGGATTTAGGGGAGCCTATTTTCACGCCGCATATGCCACGCATGTGATGGGCGATAACGACCTGTCGAACGGCGGTCGAAATCTGCCATTCGAAGATCAAGTTGACCTTGCGCTCGGTTATGAAAAAGCAGGATTTCGTCTGCTTGCCGAGGCGTTCATTTCGTTCGACCCCATCATTGCCGACGAGACCGTCTGGAACGTTTACGGCCTGGCTTCCTACGTCGTGGGCGACCCCAAAACCGGTGTTGCCTGGGAGCCCACGATTGCGTTTGATCACGAGTTCTCGGGAGAAAATCGCGAAGACCGAAACCGCCTTCAGCTTTTGGTCAACGTCCTATGGTCCGAGCGAGATCTGATGACCTCCATTGGCGTCAGCAGGACGGCGCAGGTGGTTAACGGCGAGGATCAGTCGGACTTAAAGGGCTTCTTCTTCGTTCAAGGGGCGATTTGAGGTGTGTCTCGTTGGCGCATATCGGCATACGCCGACGGTGCAGTTGATATGAGCTTCGAACCTAAAA
>JBFFMO010000575.1:0-3793 GCA_041554035.1 Allomicrovenator sp.
ATTCGGCAGGTTCGAGGCATTGGAATCATGTCAGACTCGATGTCTTGTTTCGGCGAGGATTTATGGGCAAAGTGGCGCCCAAGAATAACTCCAACGACCTAAACCTTGAGAGGCACCCCATGGATATTGCAGCAATTTTGGAACAAAGCGGCGGAATCGCATCGATGGCAAAAGAACTTGGCGTCGACCAAAATACCGCAGCAAAAGGCGCAGCGGCTTTGCTTCCCGCAATCATGGGCGGGTTCAAAAAGAACGCTCAGAGTCAAGGCAGCGGTCTGGAAGGCATGATGGGAATGCTTGGCGGAATGGGCGGCGGAGCCCTGCTTGAGCAAGTCTTGGGCTCAAGCCCCACCCCGGTCGAAAACGGCAATAATATTCTGGGCCAGATTTTTGGGTCGAAAGAAGTCAGCCGATCGGTGGCCTCCCACGCATCGAGCGCCAGCGGCGTCGACAGCGGATTGCTCAAGAAAATGCTTCCGATTCTGACCATGATGGTTGCGGGCTACATGGCCAAACAAGGCGGTCAACAAAGTGCACCTGCAAGCGGTGGCGGCATGGGCGGGATGCTTGGAAACGTTCTGGGATCAGTGCTCGGTGGCGGCCAGCAACAAGCCGCACCGGCTTCAGGCGGTCTCGGCGGCCTCGCGAATATGCTCGACTTCAACGGCGACGGTAATCCGCTCGATGACATCATGGGCATGGCCAGCAAATTTGGTAGCTAGGCCTGCGGCCGTTATCAGTTATCCGCTTTCTGTTTTCGGCTCTGCGATTGTTACGCGTGGCTCCAGACGCGCCCGTGATTCTGCGACTGGGTCCGCAGGCCCTATATGGCCTGCATGCGATTGGTCCGCAGGACCATGCGATGATTCAAACACGTGCGAGCCATAAGGCTCGCGGACCAGACACATGCGAGCCATTTGTTCGCCCCTTATGCGACAGCCTCATCTTGCCTGCATTGGGACTTGCCTTGGTACGTGGGGTTCCTGCCGCATTGCGCCTATCGATGAAGATCCGAGCCTCGGCGTCCGAAACAACGGACGCCTTTTTTGTGCGACGATTATCGGATGTTTGCGAACCAAGCCTTCCTAAGTACGACGCGTTCACAACGCGACTGACAAAGCGCTGCGTTCCTGATATCTCAGCGAGGGTCGACATCTTGTCGATCAGCTAACGTATTACGGAGTGCGTCGTGACGGATTTCAAGACAACCCTCAATCTTCCCAACACCGACTTTTCCATGCGGGCCGACCTCGCCAAACGCGAGCCCGAGATGCTTGCGCGCTGGGAGAACATGGATGTGTACGGAAAGATTATTGCGGCCCGCAAGGCGCAAGGGGCTCCAAAATTTGTACTTCATGACGGCCCCCCTTACGCCAACGGCAATATCCATCACGGCCATATCCTCAACAAAGTCCTCAAAGATTTTGTGGTGAAGTACCGGAACATGGCTGGTTTTCAGGCCGAACTCGTTCCTGGTTGGGATTGCCATGGTCTGCCGATCGAACATCAGGTCGACAAATTGCTCGGCGCCAAAAAGGCCGAGATGAGCAAAGTCGAAGTGCGTAAAGAATGCCGTGTTTATGCCGATAAATACGTCGGGATCCAGCGCGATGAATTCAAGCGGATGATGGTTTTTGCTGACTGGGAAAACCCCTACAAAACGATGAATTACCGGTATGAAGCCGCGACCATTCGTGAGCTTGGACGATTTTTCGAAAAAGGCATCGCCTACCGCGGCCTGAAACCTGTTCATTGGGACTGGGCTTCACAAACCGCGTTGGCCGAAGCCGAAGTCGAATACGACTCATTCACCACCGAACACGTCTTTGTGAAATTCCCATTTGAGCCACCCGCAGACCTCAAAGCGAAATCCGGCGGGCTTCCGACCTTCGTCGTGATCTGGACGACGACACCTTGGACACTTCCGGCACACCTTGCGATCGCGCTGAATCCCGACCTTCCCTACCAGTTGATTCAGGTCGGAAACGAAGTGTTCATCGGTGCTGAAGGCCTTCGCGACTCGTTCATGGCAGCCTGTAAAATCGAAGATTTCAAAGTCCTTCATACGTTTGAAGGCCGCGATCTGGTTGGCGAATTGGGCGAAGGCAAAGGCCTGAAGGCACGCCATCCATTCATCGAACGCGATTCGGTCTTGTTGCCGGCTGATTATGTCACGCTGGAACAAGGAACTGGCTGTGTTCATACCGCACCAGGACACGGTCAAGAGGACTTTGTATTGGGCCAACAATTTGGTCTGGAAGTCCTAAATCCTGTCGATTTCCGCGGCCGATTCATGGAAGCGCTGGTCCCACTTTGGGGCGGCGAGCATGTGTTTAAGGCCAACCCATTGATTCAGCAGCATTTGGCTGACCTTGGCATGCTGGTCAATCAGGTGGGCGATAAGCTCAAAATTGACCGTTACCCACATGGTTGGCGAAGCAAAAAACCGGTCATCTTCCGCGCAACCACTCAGTGGTTCATCGCGATGGAACCTGAGTCTGCCGGCCTTGAAGACGGATTTGAGCTTCGTAAAAACGTGCTCGAAGAAATCGACCGCATTAACTGGGTTCCAAGCTGGGGACGTGAACGAATCGTGGGCATGGTCGAAGGCCGTCCAGATTGGTGCATCAGCCGTCAGCGCAGCTGGGGCGTGCCGATCACCGTCATGCACTGCAACGCGTGCGGTGAGTCGATGGCGACCAAAGAAATCGCATTCCACGTCGCAGACCTTGTCGCCGAACAGGGCGCCGATGTGTGGTTTGAGCGCGAAGCTAAGGACCTCGTGCCCGCCGGAACCGTCTGTTCAAGCTGTGGCGCGGGCGCCGAACAATTCCACAAAGAAGACGATATCCTCGACGTCTGGTTTGATTCGGGGACCTCATGGGCAGCCGTTTTGGAAGACCAACTCGGCCTTGAGCCGATTGCCGATCTCTACCTTGAGGGTTCTGATCAGCATCGTGGTTGGTTCCAATCGAGCTTGATGTGCGCCGTCGGTACACGTGGTCACTCGCCCTATAAAACCTGCCTCACGCACGGTTTTGTGAAAGACGAACAAGGCCATAAATACTCGAAATCCTCGAAAAACTTCGAGCCACCGCAGAAGATGATCGACACGCATGGCGCAGAAATCCTGCGTCTCTGGGTCGCTTCGGTGGATTATCGTGGGGATATCGGGCTTTCGACGGAAGTCATCAAGCGCATGGCCGACGCCTACCGCAAGATCCGAAATACCTTCCGATTCCTCTTGGGCAATCTTGAGGGCTTCGACCCCAACACCGATATCGTTCCCCTCGACCAGATGGACGAGAGCGACCAGTGGCTGATGCATCGCACAGCTGAAGTCGTCGAGCGTTGTGGGGCTGGATTTGCGGAGTATCAATTCCACCAAGTCTTCCATTCGGTGATGCAACTTTGCACGGGTGACCTTTCGGGCGTCCATCTGGACATCTCGAAAGACCGCCTTTATTGCGAAGCGCCAAATTCCAAAGAACGAAAGAGCGGTCAGACGGCGTATTACCTGACCTTGCACGCCCTGATGCGGGCGCTGGCGCCGGTGCTCACGTTTACTTGTGAAGAGGTCCGCGACAACTTGCCCAAGACGGCCGAAGAGTACGACTCGGTTCACATGATGGACTTCCCCGACGTATCGGCATGGAAGAACCCGAAATTGGACGAGAAGTGGAGCACCTTGCTCACCATCCGCGCCGAAGTTCAAAAGGCGCTGGAAGCGATTCGAGCTCCCAAAAACGACAAGAAGCCGGGACAAATCGGGTCAAGTCAGGAAGCCGACGTC
>JBFFMO010000576.1:0-3788 GCA_041554035.1 Allomicrovenator sp.
CATCCGCGGCGGTCGGGTGCTTTTTGTGGCATTTGAGCGGTAGCTGACCGGGACCTTGATTGACACCCAACGGGGTCGGTCTTAGGTTGACCCCCCTCTCATAAGGGCACTTCGTGCTTCAGTGGAACGACATTCGGGGACAGCGCAGGGCGCAAGACGTATTGGAACGCGCACTCGCATCCAAACGGATGCATCACGCGTATCTTTTTGTCGGTCCCAAAGGCGTGGGTAAATTCCACGCGGCTCTGGCTCTGACCGCTGCACTGAACTGCAAAGAACGCCCGGAAGGCCAGTTTCAGTCAGGTTGTGGCGAATGCCCAAGCTGCCGAAAGGTCATTTCGCGACAGCATCCTGACCTTCATATTCTTGAGCCGGACGGTCAGTTCATCAAGATCGACCAGGTCCGCGCCATCCAGAAAGCCGCGAACAGTCGTCCTTATGAAGGGAAATTTCAGGTCGTGATCGTGGACGGCATCCATCAGATGGGTGACGAGGCCGCCAACGCGATGCTTAAGATTTTGGAAGAGCCGCCCGAGGCGATGCACTTCTTTCTGGTCACTGACCAACCCAACCGCCTGCTCGACACGATTCGGTCACGCTGCCAGCTCCTCAGATTCGGCAGCCTGCCCGATGACGACGTTGCCGCTCTGGTCGCATAGCACGCAAAACAGATGGACCCCAACCCGCCTTCAAAATACCTGTCGGTGGCGGCACGCTTTGCCGAGGGCAGCCCGGGCCGCGCGGTCTCGATCCTGGAATCTGGAATCTTGGAACGTCGCGCCCAAGCCGTGCATCAAATGCTCATCATCGACCCTGTTTATGCGCGTACGCTGCTCGACCAGGCCGAGATGCTGCACAAGGATAAGCCGTATTTCTTCGAATATATCGACGTCCTGAAGGTGTTCCTTCGTGACGTGATGTTATTCAAAACCTTGGGCCATCTTGAGCGTTGTGTGAACCTGGACCTACCCGAAGAGATCGATGCTCTGGCGTCCGCGTTGACCATGGACGAGGTGCTTCAGCGAATTGATTCGTTGAACCGCTGCCAGCGCCTGCTTGAACGCCCGATCAATCCCCAGTTAATTGCTGAAGAGCTTCTGCTTCAGCTTGCCCCACGAGTGCTTGATGTCCGTGCAACCTGAGTTCTTGAATCAGCCACCTTTTCGCGGCAAACGACGCCTCTACAACGTTGTTTCCGTCGAATTCCGCACCTCGTTTCTGAAAAGAGACGTCGATGCGCGAGAGCTGATGCTGCATCCCGGCGACGAAGTCGTTGTGGACACACTTCGCGGCCCGGCCATCGCGATGGTCCGCTCGCCCGTGCACCGTAAGGTCATGCCGCCCGACCAGATGATGAGCGTCTTGCGCAAGGCTACTGACCAAGATGCGCGCCAGCAGGTGAGCAACGAGGAACTCGAAAAACAGGCCTACACGGCGGCGATTTCCCGAATCCGCGACCGCGATTTGGACATGAAATTGGTGCGCGTTCAGGTCATGCAAGACGGCTCACGCATTGTATTTTACTTCTCTTCCGAAGGTCGTATCGATTTCCGAGACTTGGTCAAAGACCTGGCTCACGGTTTTCGAACACGCATAGAAATGCACCAAATCGGAGTTCGAGACGGCACTCGAATGATCGGCGGAATCGGCCCCTGCGGCCGTGAATTATGCTGTTCCACGTTCCTGGAAGACTTCGCGCCGGTGAGCATTCGGATGGCCAAAGACCAAGGTCTTACGCTGAATCCGGCCAAAGTATCGGGCATGTGCGGTCGTTTGATGTGCTGCTTGGTGTACGAACAAGCCGTTTATCGCCGCATGAAAAAGGGCCTCCCACGCGCTGGACGCATGGTTGAAACCCCTGAAGGGCTTGCGAAGGTGTACGAAGTCGACGTGATCAACGAGCGCGTTTCGGTCGTCCTTGAGGACATGAACCGCAAGACCTTCCGCGCCGTCGACGTCAAATATCACGACCCCAAAGCACAGGTTGAAACGGTCGACGAAAGCGACGATGACGATGTCGTTGACTACGTTTGGGAGGACCTTGCCGGTCAAGTCATCACGCCTGAACGTGAACAACAACGGGAACGACCGCGCTCCGACGATGGCCAAGCCAAGAAATCGAGACGCCGCAGGCGCAAAAAGCCAGCAGGCGACGGCGGTTCAAACCAAGCTGACGCAAAGACGTCGCAGCCGCGAAATGACCGCCAACAACCCAAAACGTTTGTTCCCGAAAAACCGAGCGACCGAAAACCAAAGGGCAAAACCGGCGCAAAACCACAGGGTGGAGACAAACCCAAACCTGCGGCCGACAAGCCCGGTCAAGAGGGCAAACCCAATCAGGACGCCAAGCCCCAAGAAGGCAATACGCCGACCGAAGGCGGCGAGCCACGACGACGTCGACGACGCTCCAGACGCCGTAATCCGCAAGGCGGCGGCGGTGGTGATGGTGGCGGTGGTTCAAATTCCGGCGGAACCCCGAGTGACTCGTAAATACGATGCAAGACCTGATCGCGACGATTCATGCGCAATTTTCTGAGCTTACGCCCGTAGTCCAAGCCGGACTCGCCGGGATGTTCACGTGGGGTGTTACAGCACTCGGCGCGGCGACCGTATTCATGGTCAAGACGGTCGACCGACGACTGCTCGACGGCATGCTCGGTTTTGCCGGTGGCGTGATGTTGGCGGCGTCCTACTGGTCGCTGCTGGCCCCAGCGATCGAGTTATCGCTCGCAGACGGCGGCAACGGCTACGGGCCCGCGGTCATCGGTTTCTTGCTCGGCGGGCTCTTCCTTTACCTTGCTGACAAAGTGATTCCCCACCTCCATATCCATGCCCCGACCTCTGCCGCCGAAGGCGTTTCGACAGGATGGACTAAGGCCATCCTGCTGGTGATGGCCATCACGTTGCATAATATCCCGGAAGGACTCGCGGTCGGTGTCGGATTTGGTGGCGCAGCGATTGGTGCACCCGGCGCCACCATTGGCGGTGCGATCGCGCTCGCCATCGGCATCGGACTTCAGAATTTCCCAGAAGGTGTCGCCGTGGCGATGCCGTTGCGGCGCGAAGGGTTGTCCCGCGGCAAGGCGTTTTGGTACGGCCAACTTTCTGGAATCGTCGAACCCATCGCCGCCGTCGCCGGATGTTATTTTGTGGTCGTGGCTCGACCGGTCCTGCCTTACGCACTCGCGTTTGCAGCCGGCGCCATGGTCTATGTTGTGGTTGAGGAAGTCGTTCCAGAAACACGCGAAGGGCCATACGGCGACATGGCAACTCTGGCTTTGATGTTAGGTTTTGCGCTCATGATGTCACTCGATGTCGGACTCGGATAAAAGATGGATGGCTCGAACACACGTGTTTGCCCGAATTGCCGTATCAGCCTGAACACTTCGTACAGCGCTTCGATCGAGATCGACGTCTGCCCGAGCTGCCACGGAATCTGGTTTGATGCCGGCGAGTTCGACGCACTCTTGGGCCGCCAATTGGCGGGTCAGGATGTAGAAGGCACCGTCGACCGAGCCTCGTTCGTTCGCATGGAAGGTGTGCCCTGCCCTTCAAATCACGGACAGATGTTGGGCTTTCCATTCGGCCCGACCGAACTCGAGTTCTGCCGGACTTGCCGCGGTTTCTGGGTCAGCGCGTCGGCGCGAGCCGTCCTTTCGACCCTTCAACCCGTTCAAAGACCTGACGCCGAACCCGTCGTGCGAAACCAAGCCTGGGTCGTCTGTTTTAAGTGCGACACTGAGGTCGAACGACGGCTCGCCGTGTTTGAACAAGACGCATTCTGGTGC
>JBFFMO010000577.1:0-3780 GCA_041554035.1 Allomicrovenator sp.
GCGCGACGGTCGAGGGCGGTGCATCCGACTCGTTTTTACTAACGGTCGGGATGGCTGTGATTTTCGGATTGGTGGGCGCGTTCGCATTATCGTTTTCGCGTGCCCTTGAGTACGCGGTTTACGCCGAGATTTCGCCCAACGTGGATCGATGGATGAGGCCGGCGATGGATGCCCGCGGACCTGCAAGCGGTTTCACTGAGGCAGTGGGCGAAGCCGAGCCAGGCGAGCCAGGCGAGCCAGCCGAGCCTGTGCGCGAACGCGCAGCCCCACCCATGCGGGCGCCGATTACGGTCGACCAGGACATCGTTTTTGGCCAGGACGCCAACGACGACGATGATGATAAGGGTTGGTGAACCCTAGGGAGTCTGCTCGTTTTTTGTCGTGTTTCGCATCGCCTCAGCTAGGCTCGGCATGGCTGCCAATGCGTCGTCCTTTGCCTCGCCAAACCAACATTCAGAAGGTCCAGCGATGGCTCGTTCCAATGCGCGGATATGTCGGTCTGGTTTCACCGGATGTGGGGGAGGCCAAAGTGGAGCTTCGCCTCGAGCCATCTGTAGGTGGGCCTGTGCGGCAAGCAGATAGACTTGGTCGTCAGGACGCCATTCTCCGGGGTTTTCTTCCCCCCACTTCAACCACTCTTCTGCAGCATCCAGCTCACCCAGACGGCGTTCCATTGCGGATGCCTCAGCCGCGTGAATCAGACGTTCCGACGGAGGGCCATCGCTTCGTCGACCCTCCCAAAACACCGTTCGAGCTTCTTCGATGCGTCCCGCGCCCACGAGAGCCGTCCCGAGAACAGTTCTGGCCTTCAAGAGGGTCGCATCTCCGGTTTCCCCGATGATATTGAGCTTCAAGGCGCGCTCCGCGGTTTCAACGGCTGCGTCGAAATCTCGCATCAACACCAAAGTGCCGGCTTCGTACATGGATGCATGTGCTTCACCCGGCAAATCGAAACACGCCCGATGCATCGCCACGGCCTGACGCACCAGACGTAGCGCCTCGGGAAGGTCCTCGGTGTGTTCTCGAAAAATAATACTCAGGTTACCCAAGGCGTAGGCTTCGAGCACATCGAACTTGTTTTCACGACTCGTCTTTAGTGCGTCGTGCAGGCCCTCCATGGCATCGTCGAAACGAGACATGGTGAGAAGCGCCGCAGCGTGGTTCATGGCCGAAGAAGCTTTCAGGTACGGGTCATCGAAGCTGGAGGAAAGCTGCCGCGCTTCACGAAAGAGAGGTTCGGCTTGGGCACCACGCCCGGCGATGAGCAGGAGGTGTCCATAGGACAACAACACCGCGCAACGCGCGTCGTTGTCGCCGAGCACTGTCGTCATATCCAACGCCTGATCGACCAGGCGGATGGCCGCGTTGATATCCGACGTGGCAAGCTGGCTGGCCTGAATCGCCATGAGTCGTGCACAAATGTCGTGCCTGTCTGCGGCTTTCGCCGCCGCCAGTGCTTCTTCATACAGCGCGCGGATATCCTGCGTTTTCGCCAGTCGCTGGGAAAGCGTCAGAAAGCCAAGAAAAGCATGAAATAGCTCGTCGGATACCGGTGGTTTCGTCTCCAGATAGGCGCGCAGGTTCTCCCACCGCATGGCGATGTCGCCGCGTGTTCGCGCTGCATCTGCGGCGGCGAGAAACGCCGATTGGGCCAACTCGACTTCGCCTGCTTCACAGTGATGAATGGCGACGACGCGAAGATCGACCGAGGGCTCGCGTCCAAGCTCGCGCGCCAAGTCGGCGTGGATTTTTTGACGCTCCGCGTCCGATAGCCGCTGACGAACCACGCTTTGCAGCTGGTTTCCTTGAATCCGCACTTCGTTTGAGTGGAATTCGACAGCCTGGCAATCCATTAAAGGCGCGATGGCGGCATCCAATTCACCCGTGTTTCCCAGCAGCCGCTCCACGACGCGGATGGCCAGCGGCCGATCGGCGAGCGCGAGATAATGGAGGAGCGACTGGCTCACGCGTGGAAAGGTCTCTATTCGGTTGAGCATCAGACGCCCGGCATCGGTGTCTTGAGGAAGTTCAGGGGCGTCCTCCCTGCCAGAAATCAACCACTGGCCTTTTGCGTCTCGTTCCAGATATCCAAGTTCGACAGCGCGACGCACAAGCTCCATCGCCAACGCTGGATTGCCCGCCGAGCGCTCGTACACAAGCCCAGCCAGTGCTTCTGGCAACATCTTTAGGCCCAGAGCTCGGCGCACCAGGTGTTCTGTGAGGTCGCGCTCCAACAGCGAGAGCGTCAAGACCTGATGTCGCGCGAAATCTTCCACCACAAGCCGATGGTCGGAGCCGACGGTCATGAAGAGCCAGAGCGGTGTGGGGTGGGTATTATGTTCCGCGCGGATCATCTGGAGATAGCTCAAGAATTTGGGGTCAAATTCGTCCAAAACAAGCGCAACCGGTCGGCCCGCAAATACGCGTTCCATCAGCTCCAGAAATGCCTGAGTTCGGCGCATGGCCTCGGACACCGCGGGCAGATCGGGGGCGAGAACGACGTCCTCCATGCCGGGCAGATCCAGCAAGGGGGGATAGACTTTGGCCAACACGGCCACGTGTCCTTCGAACGCGTCGCGGGTGAATTCTGGACCGAGCTCTCGGCACCGGTCCGCGATCTCCGCAAGAACCGAAGTGAACGGATTCTGACCTCCGGTTCCTCCCGAGTTCGGATTATGGGCCACCAAAACGCACTCCACGTCATTTCGGGAATCGATGGTGGACGAGAGTTCGATCGCAAATCGGGTCTTTCCGCTGCCTCGCGGCCCAGTAATCAACGTCAGCCCGCCTTGACCGGAGCGAAGGGCCTCGATGGCTCGTTTGCACTCGGCCATCGGTTGTTCTCGGCCCACCATTTCTGGTCGATACAGATACACGGGCGGTGCGTCGTTCGAGGGCGCGACCTCAAGAATGGCCTCGATTTCCCGGGCGACATCGTGGCCATAACCGGGCCTGTCTTCGGGCGCTTTCGCCAGCAGGCGGTACACCAAATTTGCCAGGTCAGCAGGGACATGTTCCGGAAGCGCTGGCACTGCAGCATAGACATGTGCGGCGGCAAATTTCACAAACGAATCGGCGACAAAAGGAGGCCGGCCGCAAAGGATTTCGTAAATCATGCAACCGATCGAATAGAGGTCAGCACGCGCGTCCAGCCACTGTCCGATCGTTTGTTCGGGCGCCATATAAGCCGGTGTGCCTGCAATATTGGCGACGCGGCTCAGACGTTCCCGGGACGAACCAGCCGTTTGGGTGGCGATGCCAAAATCGACGATCACGGGCTCCTGATCCCGCTGGCGCACGACGATATTCTCGGGTTTCAGGTCACGGTGTACCAACCCTGCGGCATGAAGATGTCCCAGGCCCCGCAGCACCTTGGCCATCTGCAATAACAAGGTGCGTTGTTCGTCTGGAGGCAAAACCGTTCGGTTCCAATCCAGTTGGGCCCCCTCATGTCGGACTGCGGCCAACGTCTCCGCATGGATCAAAGTCTCGATGTCGTCGTCAAGCAATCGAGTTTCGTAGGAGGACGTGAAGTGGTCGCGCACCCGTTCGAGGTAGTCCGCACCGGGCCGCTCGTTACGCTCGGTCCAGTCGATCGCGCCGAAGCGATCGGTGATCTCGCCCGGATACATGTAGGCGTCGCCGACGAGGATCAGGCGCGTCTCTCGGTCGTAACGGCGGAAGAGGTCGGCAAGAGGAATCTTGTCCGAGAACGCCGCGTTGCCGTAGACCCGCTCGTAGATGCAGTTGTGGAAGTAGACGTGGTCGAAGCGCTTGAAA
>JBFFMO010000578.1:0-3780 GCA_041554035.1 Allomicrovenator sp.
ACAAAGACGCAGCCGGCTGGCTCATCAAAGCCGATGAGAACTGGGACTCGCTCCAAAACCTGTGATTCGATAGCCGCAAGAATCTTCGGCTAGTACAGATACTGTGCCCCGTAGTTCGCCAAGGTGGGCATCACCCGCAGTTGTCCTGCTGTGCTGACAGGAACCCAGGGGCGGCTGGCAAGCTCTTCGCGAGCTTCGATTTCCTGAGGCGTTTGCAGCGAATCAGCGATCCTGGTTCCAATTTCAATGGCAATCAGATGGCGGTTATAGGGATCCGTTTCGGGGTCTCGCCCAAGCTCATCCAGACGCGCCAAATACGGTTCCATGAATTCTGGCTCCTGAATGACCGCACGCTCCGAAAACTGCGCCGTTCCGGGAGTTTCTGGAAAATGCATGACCATGCCTGCAGCGTAATTAATGCGATCGACGCCCTCTGGGAGCTTCGATATGAAATTGCGCGCCGGCTGTGGGTACTCCGATCCCGTTTGCAGGCGAAGGGCGCCCACCATGCACTCCAAGCGCAGAGTCGTCGCGCAAAACTTCAGGCGGGTCCGGTATGCTTGTAGCGGCAAATCGTCTTGGGAACACTGTGCAACAGGCGTGTGATGACGCAGGACCTCGTAGGCAAGATCGTCGTCTCCCTGCTCGCGCGCCCATTCGAACGCGCCTTCCAAATGATCCATGTCAAAATCGGTGGCGTTAAGTTCCAAAAGACGTCGGATCTTTGGTTTTGACCACGGGGCCTCACGCAGCGCCTGAAGCTCTCGTCTTTCCCATGGCTGGAAATAGACATCGTTTTCGGGCTCTACTCGTAGCCATCGTTCGTGCCGAATCAAACCACGCGGATAAACGAACACGGACCATGCATCCCCTGCTAAGGGCTTAGTTATCGTTTGGTCCACACAGACAAGCCGAGTGCCCCGATTCCCGACAAAATCAAGCGTCCAAGTCTCAGTGATCCACATTTGGTCTTCGGAAACGGACGCGACGCTCTCAATTTTGTTTTTAAATCGCAACCACATCGAGGGTTTCGAAGGGTTGGGCACTTCTTGACCCACCTCGTAGGTGTTCGCACATTCGATAACCTCGAAGGGACGTGGCCCCTCTTTGAACTGCGTTTTCATGGCGCTTGCGGTCTCTTGACTGACCGGCGGCATGTCGTAATCCAAGTGCCCCCGCATATGGCCCGTGGGCGCCACGGCGATTGCCCGTTCGTTGTCACAACCTAAGGTCAAGACCACCCCAAAAACCAACCATCGACACGTCAACGCAAGGTTCCGGATAGTCGCGTATTCTCTGGCTTTTTTTCGGCGATGCATAGGAAGCCTAAAGTCGTGTTGTTTGAACTCCACTATGACCAGTCAGATTCACTGGGTCGACCCAAAACGCCGACTTTGATTGGAAATCATAATCGAATCCTCGACTCCGTATCACCAGGGAATCACCTGCCCATCCCACGCATAAAACCCGCCGGTGTGGCTGGGCGTCAGCCCGTCGATCACCGACAAAAGATAGTGTGCCGATTGATGCGCCGAAAATAGTTTTTCGGGCGGTACACCTTTTTGAAAGGGCTCAGAAAGGCCAGTGGCGACGGTTCCTGGGTGCAGGGCAACGACGACACATTGGGGAGCTTTTCGGGCCATTTCGATGGCAGTCGTACGGGTGATTTGATTCTGCGCTGCTTTCGACGCGCGATACCCGTACCAACCACCCAAACCATTATCCGAAATAGAACCCACACGCGCAGATAAGGTGGCCATCACGCTATGACGAGGATGCCGAAATAATCGGTGAAAATACCGATAGACGAGCGCGGGCCCGATCGCGTTGATGGCGAAGCTTCGCTGCAACTTTTCAGCATCGAGGTCGTCGAGTCGTTTTTCAGGGGCGTGGCCATCGTCGTGCAAAAAACCGACGGTGTTGATCAGCAAATCCAAGCGGCCGTGCCGCTCCAGAACTTCGGCTGCGGCCTTGGCAATAGACGCTTCGTCCTCGATGTCTATATACACCCAATCACAGCCTGCACGAGGCTGCATCGGACGACGGCTGGCACGTATCACGATGGTAAAGGACTCGGAGTTCAAAAGCGCATCGATTAGTGCGGCTCCGACACCGCCGGTCGCACCAATCACAAGGGCTATGGAATCGACTTCAAAAGATTCGAACACTTGGCCTCCAGTGGAGACCCAAAAGATGCGCGGCGGGACCAGAAGATGCGCTCGAAGGCCAACAAAAAAGCCCCGAATCAATCACTTAATCCGAGGCTTCGTCTACGATTTACGCTGGTTCAGGGATTTACGAGGTAACCAGCAGGTGCGTTAGCGCAAGCGGGTCCACGTGTTGGCGGGCACGGTTGCCCGACGATGCACAATTGAAGCGGCGCACAGGAGCAATTGCCACTGCAGTCTCGAACGCGTTGTTGGAAATTGGGACATGAGTTCGTGCATGAATCAACGTTGAACTGCCAAGCGCGGCAAGTGTCTGTGGTCATCAAGGTTCCCGGTTCTTGTTCACAAGACACGTTTGTAACTCTGTAGACCGGAGTCGTGTTTGCGAGTTTCGCCAGGGTGACCGAGCTGTCCGCGATTTTTGCACTGGTAATCGAATTGTCGGGAACGTTTGTCGCGTTCTGCGCCGTGTCCGCCGTTTGGGCATGAGAGGCCTCGACGGCAAATTCCGAGACAAAGGCATAGGGCACTGAACCGAAATCAAGCCGTGGGCTCATCTCAACATCGTTACCGACTTTGATTCCAAGCTGAACCGCCGCGCCGTTTTGGAAATAGATGGGAGACAGTGCCTGAGTATCGCCAAGATTGACCGAGTAGAAGCCGTTTTCGACATCGACTGGGATCGTCTCGGCAAAAAGTGAGTTATCCGACCCGTCATAGATCGTGAAGGTCATCGCCACGTTGCCCGTGACAGGCATTTCTTGGGCATCCGTGAGAATGCCCTGAACGGGGATCATAACGGGAACAGTCTGGGCTGAGACCGTGGCGGGCACTGCGATGAGTGCGACAAAAAGTGCAAATAAAGTACGCATGATTTACCTCAGAGTTATCGTGGCGCCACTGGGCCAACTTCTGTTTGATGACTGTTTGATTTGGGTTTCGGGTTTGCGGCGGGGGCACCGACAGAAACCTTCGTCCTATACGTGCCGGACTGCATCACCTGTGAACCAGCCGTTAAGGCGTTCGACGTCGGCAATACGACCGCATTGGTGTTCGTATTATTATTCGTCGTGTTGTTCGTCGCGTTGTTCGTCGCGTTATTCGTCGTGTTATTCGTCGCGTTATTCGTCGCGTTATTCGTCGCGTTATTCGTCGCGTTATTGGTTGTGTTGTTGGTCGCGTTATTCGTCGCGTGGTTGGTGGTGTTGTTCTGATTGACCTGGTTCACCTGTGCGTTGTCAGAAACGTTACAGGCGCTGGCTAAGAGCAGAGTGAGCGCGATCGCCCAGCACTTCGTCTTCATAATGATTCCTCCTCTCAAAATTTGTGCGGCTTATGCTATGCCGAATGGCGATAGGACTCAAGAGCTTGCGACCCGATAGTGTGTCGTTCTTGAGTATAATCGGGGGCGTTATCGCGCAGGGGCGCGCGGATGGCCGAGCGCGACCCATTGGGAATGCGCAAGGTTGCGAGCCTTCGTTTCGCAATCCGATTTGCCGGCATCGCGGGCAAGATCGGCTGCGGCATCGGCGCCGGCCGCCACCAGCAGGCTCGTGGCCCCGGATTCAGAAATCCCCTTCTGCGCCTTCTGAATCAGGTCGTCGAAAGCCTC
>JBFFMO010000579.1:0-3780 GCA_041554035.1 Allomicrovenator sp.
ATGAATCGCCGTCTCGGCATCGCCCAAGTGCTCATCGGCTGCCCAGAACTTCTCGTGGTGGATGCGCTCGATTCACATGAAAGTCGATTCGAAATTCTACGCCGAATACGATGGCAAACGCGTCCGTTTGGATCCGCTCAAGACGATCGCAAAAGAACAATCCGCCATGGGAAAAGACCCGGATATGATGGCCCAATACGCCCGATTTGTGGCGTCTGGACTGCGCGCCGAGGGTCATAAGGATGTTAAAGTGATGGTTGAATCCACGGCGAGCCTGAATGGCAGGCCGACACAGCGATTCATAAGGGATGACGTTGACTTAGGGGCATTGGAGCCTGGCTTCGTGCCCGCCGATATTGTGGTTCCTTTGGATTAGTAAATCGATTTCAACCACGAATCGATCGATTCTTCGAGCAGGTCTCGGCACACTCGAAATGCATTGAGGTCTTGATTCACCGGGTCAGCGATTTCATCGAGTGGGGCCTGAGCGTACTCCCAGATTCGCACGATTTTGGGGGCCAATTCCGGTGCGGATTCCAAGATGAATCGCTCGTGTTTTGGTGCCATCACCACAACAAAATCGGCCATTCGTAAAAGCCCGAATGAGACGCCCTGAGACCTGTGCGACTCGATGTCGATGTCGTGCTCAGCCATCGCCTCGATCGCTTCTTTTGCGGCAGGTCGGTGCATAATTTTCAGCGTGCCACACGAGATGATTGCTGCAGGGTTTTGCAGCGACTTGAGTTTCTTGTCCGCGATGGCGGCAGCCATCGGTGAACGGCAAATGTTGCCAGAACAAACGAAGACCATTCGCTTCACACACCCTCCAGAAAGTCTTGGTAGGAGTCCGGCAAGCCGCTCGGGTCGTATTGCTCGACCAATGGGGTTAAGTCGGCTCCGTTAAGCGTATGCCAATAGAGCACTCGCTTGCCCTCCCACTTTTTCTGATTGGTGAGGATCGAAGCGAAAGCCTTGGCCGTATATGTGGGCTCGAGCGTCAAATCGTGGGTTTCTCTGGCAAGTTCAATCGCCTTGAGTCCCTCAGCCGTCTGAAGGCCATAACCCTCGCCGAGCTGTTTATGGTCAAGTTCGACGTCCGACATCGTGATGCTCGGAACATTGGGAGCGCCGTAGCTCCTGAGCAGGTCGGCCGTCTGATTCGCCAGGTGAACGACCATCGGTTTATTGCAGATGAAACGCTCAACAACGCGCACACCAACAACTCGGGTCGACAGGCCGAGCCACCTCAGGCCGAGCAAGATGCCCGCGTACGTGCCTGCGGTCCCTGCGGCAACAACGATGATTTCGGGAAAAGGCTCACCCAATTCCTCGAATTGGCGAACCAGCTCAAAGGCCGCGTTCACATAGCCAATCGCGCCCACGGGGGAAGACCCACCACCCGGGATATAATAGATGTTCTCGCCGGTGGAGAGCCATTCCTTCAACTTCACCTTGAACAAAGCGGCAGGAAGGCCGGTCTTGTGCCCAATCAGCGTGAGCTTTGGGTGGGTGGTCGAGAGCGCCTTTAAGTTCTTGATGACATGAGGGGTGATGGGTTGAGGGAAGTGCAGCGCTGAACATTCCATCCCTAGATGTCTGGCCCAAATGCACGTTGCGAGCACGTGGTGGCTACCGATCGCGCCCACCGTCCACACTTCATTTTTTCCTTGAGCCTTGGCATCACCAAACAGAAATTCAAGTTTTCGCGTCTTGTTGCCGCCGTAGAGCGCACCGGATGCGTCGTCGCGTTTGACCCAGACATCAAGGCCGGTGGCGTCACGCATGCCCGTCATTTGCTCCACCGGGGTGGGCAAAGAAGCGATAGATTCTATGGGAACCTTTTCAAGGATCGGGTAACGACGAAATAGTTCATGCACGGCCATGGGTTTTCCTCTTCATGGGTCTGTCGTAAGGTACGGCATCACCGAGTTCCTACCAAACCGAGGTCGACATGACACAACGATACGATAAAGAAAAAGAGACACTTTGGATTCTGAGCACGCTGGACCCAGATTCGCTCTTCCCCGCCGATGAGTTGAGGCATTTATCGTCGCAAGTTCGTGACGGAAAGCTGGCTGACGGTCGAAAAGTCAAGGAGGTCAATGTGGTGTTCGCGGATCCGGATACGGCCGAATACAACGAAAGTGCGCTGGGCTTCTCAAAGATTGGTGTTTACGTGGGCACTCTGGAAGAGCCGACCGTCTTTGCTTCGACGCTCGAATTCAAAACACGTGATGATTTCGGCGTTTAAGTCTCAGGCCAAGATGGCCAGCAAGATAATCGACAGGATCATCATCCCAAAAAGCGCAAAGCCGAGGATCATGTAGCGTCGGTTTTCCTCTTCAGAGCCCCTGCCGTTGGCCACTCGATACACCTCGGCCACCAAATCACTCACACGACGCACCAAGACGGGAACCTCACGCGTTCCGGAAGCCGGGGATAACATTCCCGGTTGAGCGCCCTGGCCCGATGTGGGGACCTCTTTAGGCATCCACGACGTTGGAATCGGCTTTGGCCTTGACGGTTGATTGCCTGATTCTGAGCTGCCAAACATGCTTTCGCGCAATTGGTCTTGTTTGGGTTTCGGCATCGACTTGGTGTCGACCGTTGGCGTCTCCATGACCTTGGGACTGAAGAGCTCGGTCGCACCGCCATCGAACTCGTCCACTGCAGGGGGAATTTTACCGCCCGAAATGCTGCGTCGAACGGTTTGGTCGCCCGTATCCTGAACCAGCACAGCGAGCTCGTCCGTCTTTTCTGAGACCGAGTCTGGACCGAGGATGCTCAGGGGCTCGGTATGAGGATCGGGCATGGACAAGCTGGCAGCGTATGGCGCTTCGTCCGGAAAGATCGTCGCAAGGAATTGTCGTACGTGTGCGCGCGTGAAGTTGGGCGTTCGCCTGTAGAGGTATCGCGTCAACGCGGCCTCGAAGGCTTCACAGTCGGCGAAGCGGTCCTCACGGCGGCGTTCCAGACCTTTCATGATGATGGCCTCGAACTCCGGCTCCATGTCGGGTCGAAGATTCTTGGGCGAGGTGAACTTTGCCTCGCGCATGCGTACCAACATTTTGCGCATGTCGGGTTCGTCTTCGTAAGCCATGCTCGATGTGCTCATTTCGTATAAGCACAGCGCGGCTGAGAACATGTCGCTGCGCCCGTCGAGCTTTTCGCCCCATGCTTGTTCCGGCGACATGTAGCGGAATTTTCCTTTGATGATTCCGGCCTGCGTTTCGGGCCGAGCAGCCTGAGCGGCTTTCGCCACACCAAAATCGAGAACCTTCACTTCGCCCTGCCAGCTCAAAATGATGTTTTGAGGACTGATGTCGCGGTGAACGAGCGTCAACGGTTTTCCCGTCGAGTCGTCGATCTTATTATGGGCGTAGTTCAGGCCGGCGAGCGTTTCTTTGAGAACCCATGCACAGACATCAAGTGGGACTGGAATCCGCATGTCGTAGGCTTGATTCAACAACTGAAAAAGGTCTTTCCCACGGATGTACTCCATCACAATAAAGTGATGATTTCCGTCAGCGTTAAGGTCAATAACCTGCGCAATATTCGTGTGATGAAGCTGGGCCGTGAGTTTGGCCTCCTCCACCAACATGCGAAGGAAATCGGTGTCTCCGCTGTGTTTAGGGTGGATCAGCTTGAGCACATATTCTTTCTCGAACCCTTGAATGCCTTTTGAACGCGCAAGAAAGATCTCGGCCATGCCGCCGACTGCGAGTCGGTCGATGAGTTCGTAGCCGCCGAGTTTTTTGGGTGCTGCCATATACTACTAGG
>JBFFMO010000580.1:0-3779 GCA_041554035.1 Allomicrovenator sp.
ACACGGTGTTTCGTCGTTTGACGCACGTGGTGACGCTTTTGATCCCACGAAGCACGAAGCGATTCAGCAGATCGAATCGGCGGAACACGAATCGAACACGGTGCTCGAGCAGTATCAGAAGGGATATTTCCTTCACGATCGATTGATCCGTCCAGCCCTCGTGGCTGTGTCGAAAAAGGTAGAAGCTTCGGGGTCCCCCGAGCCGGCGGAAGCTGTTGTTGTTGAAGCAGACCCTGCCGAAGTAGTAGTCTCAGAAGAGGCTGCGCCGAATCTTGAAGAAGTCTCGACGAATGAGCAATTAGCCGACTGAACCTCCTCGCGGATTGATGTGAAATGGGCAAGACGATAGGCATCGACCTCGGCACGACGAATTCGTGTGTTTGTTACGTTGACGGCAAAGAACGCGTCATCATCCCCAATGCCGAAGGCGGTCGAACGACTCCGTCAGTGGTGGCATTCACCGAAGACGGCCAGCGGCTGGTGGGAGCATTGGCAAGGCGTCAGGCCGAAACCAATGCCGAAAATACCATCTTCGCGGTCAAACGCTTGATGGGTCGTCGATTCGACGACGCCATGGTGACGCGCGTTCGTGAATCCGTCCCCTACCACTTGGTGGAGGCCGAATCCGGCGATGCGTGGGTTGAGATTCGCGATAAAGCGTTTTCTCCACCCGAGGTTTCTTCGTTCATTCTGCGTGAGTTGAAGGAACAAGCTCAAGACTATCTTGGGGAAGAAGTCACCGATGCCGTGATCACGGTTCCTGCGTACTTCAATGATGCGCAACGACAGGCCACAAGGGACGCCGGGCGAATCGCGGGATTGAATATTCTGCGAATCATCAACGAGCCGACCGCTGCTGCCTTGGCGTACGGACTTGGAACGGGCGAGGCCAGCATCCAAGACGGAATCAAAGTTGCCGTCTACGACCTTGGCGGGGGTACCTTCGATATCTCGATTCTTGAACTCGCCGACGGCGTGTTCAGCGTGATGTCGACCTCGGGAGACACGTTCCTGGGCGGCGAAGATTTTGACTACAAAATCATCGATTGGCTCGTGGAAGGTTTTGAGGCCGAATATGGCGCGGACCTGCGCAAGGACAAGATGGCGATGCAGCGTCTCAAAGAGGAGGCCGAGCGCGCCAAGATGGAGTTGTCGAGCCTCGACAAGACGACCATCAATCTCCCTTTTATCTATGCGAATGAGTCTGGCCCCAAACACATCGAACGCACGCTGACTCGAGCCGAGTTCGAAGGCATGACGGCTGAGTTGGTCAAGCGCACGCTGGACCCATGCGGTCAGGCTTTGCGTGAAGCAGGGGTGCAGAAGAAGGACATTTCGGCCGTGATTCTGGTGGGGGGGATGACCCGTATGCCTTTGGTGCGTACACAGGTCGCGACTTATTTCCAGAAAGAGCCCGATAAGTCAGTCAACCCTGACGAAGTGGTGGCGCTGGGTGCGGCCATTCAGGGCGGCATCGTTCGCGGTGAACTCACCGATGTGCTGCTCCTCGATATCACTCCGTTGACCTTGGGCATCGAGACGATGGGGGGTGTTTTCACGCCTCTGATTCCATCGAATACGACCATCCCTTGTAATTATTCTGAGATCTTCTCTACGACGGTCGATAATCAGGACATGGTTCGTATTCACGTGCTGCAGGGCGAACGTGCCATGGCCGACGAGAATAAGAGCCTGGCGCTCTTCGAACTTCACGGTATTCCGCCGGCTCCTCGTGGTCTGCCGAAGGTCGAAGTGATGTTCAAGATCGACGAAAACGGCATGGTCAGCGTGACGGCACGCGACCTGGGAACCGGGCGTCAGCACAGCATCAACGTTGTCGCCGACGGCGGTCTTTCCGAGGAAGAAATTCACCGGATGATCGACGAAGCGGCGCTGAATCGCACGACCGATACCGAGAAGAAAGCCATCATCAATCTGCGCAATCGCGCGACGGGTCTGGTGTATTCCACGGAGCGGAGTCTCACCGAATACGGGGAGTACCTTCAGCAGCACGAGTTGGAGGAGATCCACTACGATCTTCGGACCGTGAAAGAGCTGCTTGAGGACGCGACGAAAGAAGAGCTTGAAGCGATTCTGCAGAGTCTTGAAGCTTCGGCGTATCGACTCGCCGAGGCGATGTACAGTGGAATTGACACGGGCAGCACTGAGACTCCCGAGTGAATTCCGCGATTGTTCTCGGTGTGAATCGTTATGGCGCCTGATCTCTATGCATTGCTCGGTGTCTCTCCGTCGGCCCCCCAGGATGAAATCAAAGCGGCTTATCGAAAGCTCGCGCTGAAATTTCATCCCGACCATAATCAGGACATGCCTGAGGCCGAGGAGAAGTTCAAAGAAATCAACCAAGCGTATGAAATTCTGGGTGATCCAGAGAAGCGTGCGCAGTACGACCGCTACAAGACCACGGGCTTCCCTCCGGGGGCCGGGTCGCCTTTTGGCGGTGGCGGTGCGTACCAGACGGCTGATTTCTCGGACTTCGCCGATATTCTAAGTTCCATGTTTGGCGGTGGTGGCGGACAGCAACGAAATCGAGCCCAACGAGGGCGGGATTTTGTGATCACGCTGACGGTGTCTTACGAAGAGGCTTTTCGCGGAACCAACAAGAAAGTCCAGGTGCCCTCACAATCCGACTGCGACCGCTGTGACGGCGAAGGTGCCGAACCTGGGACGCACGCCGAGGGATGCCCTCAATGCGGCGGCACCGGCACGATGCGGGTTCAGCAGGGTTTCTTCGCGCTGTCCCGGCCATGCAACAAGTGTCACGGGACGGGGCGTTATATTCCCTCGCCCTGTCGGACCTGCAAAGGGAAGGGATTCGTCGACAAGGAAGTGTCTTTGGACGTCGAAGTGCCACCTGGCGTGGATGCGGGACAGAAGCTGCGATGGGAAGGAAAGGGCGCCCGCGGTGCAGGAGGAGGCCCTTCTGGCGATCTCTTTGTGGTCGTGGAGCTTGCCGAGCACAGTCTTTTTGTCCGCGACGCGTTGGACGTCAAATGTACGGTCCCCATCACGTTTACGCAGGCCGCTCTGGGAGGGAAGATCGACGTGCCCACTCTCGAGGGCAAGGTGTCGATGAAAGTCCCTGCGGGCACTCAAACAGGTCGGGTGTTTCGTCTTGCGGGCAAAGGGTTTCCCAACGTTAAGGGCTCCAAACGTGGCGACGAACTCGTCAACGTCGTGGTCGAAACGCCGGTGAAACTCACGGACCGTCAGAAGGAAATTTTGGAGGAATTCGGAACCCTGAGTGGCGAAGACGTCGAACCGGAACAGAAGAGCTTTTTTGGAAGAATGAAGGACCTCTTCGAATGAGACGTCGGGAATTCATCGTTCTGGGTTCCCTGACTTTGGTCGCGACACCGCTGTGGGCCTCAGAACCCAGCCCCTTGGTTGGATTTTTGGCCCCCCTGACCGGCCCCTACAAGGCGCTTGGTCGCCAGATGGTGGATGCCGCGCAAATGGCAGCGACCGAACAAGGCGCGATTTTGCTTGTCGAAGACACTCAAGGCGAACCGGAAGGTGCGCTGAAAGCTGTCGAGCGTCTGATTGAACGAAAAGCCCAAATTGCTGTTGGACCTGTGGGCGTTCGGGAGTCGGTGACAGCCGCCGGATGGACGTCTCGAAACGCACTCCCGCTCATTTCCTTATGTTCCGACCCGAGTCTGCTGAGCGGACCTTTGGTCTTTCGCTGGAGACTTTCGCCCTTTGAACAGGCCGAGCAGTTGGCGAGCTTGGTCGGTGGCCAGCGTGCCGCCATTTTGTCC
>JBFFMO010000581.1:0-3779 GCA_041554035.1 Allomicrovenator sp.
GATACCGGCGTAATCCAAGAGTACTATCTGTACGACGCCACAGGCGCGATGGTTGCGCGAGGCGATGACGAGGGCGGGTTCGAGCAATTTGCGTACGACGGCCAACACATGATTGGCGCGTACGAACAAGGTATTGCGAAGTGGGAGGCCACCTACACGTCCGGCCAAGACCAAATGATTGGCTTCTACGATTATGTCGGTGGCGCCGACCTGGTTCCGATTCGAGATTGGCGAAATAACGTGGTCTCGGCCTTCGACATGACGACCCAGACGGTGTTTGGACACGCTGAGTACTCGCCAGAAGGTCGAATCACGTCAAATGTGAACGGGGCACAACCTTGTGTGGAGGAAGGCACAGGAGCCATTTGTGCGCTTCCTGGTGGGATGCCTTTTGCGTTCAACGGTCAATGGCGGTCGGACAAAACTGGCCTCACATACATGAGAAATCGCTGGTACTCCGCTCGCCTTGGCCAGTTTGTGACCACCGACCCGTTGCATTACATCGACAGCGTCAACCAGTACGCGTTTGTCGGCTTTGATCCCATCAACAGCTGGGACCCCTATGGATTGGGGGCTGATGATTTGTCGCATTCCAGTTGGTTAGACAGAATCGGACTCGGTTGGGAGCAAGGGGACCAAAACGGGAATGAAGACGACGGAAAACCTAAATGGGGGCGTTTTGACGCATGCTCAAGCAACTTTGTGAGTGGGGGCGCAGGTAGAAAGGCCGAAACAGACATCTTTAACGGGGATCAATATGGGTTCGACGGCACAAGGATGATGGCTGACGGAATGGCTCAGTTGATTATAACCATGGCAGCGCCGGAGGAGATATTGCTTCGTGCCGCTGCACCGGTCGCAAGAGCAGCAGGGGCATTTGCTAAGCCTGGACTTGAGGCCCTTAAACGAGGTGCGGCGCCAGCTACAAAACTGGCTAAACTTCACGCGGCACGGCTTGGTGGCGCGGCTAAAGCAGCGATGGAGAAGATTTGTAGGGGTGGCGTTTGCCAGGCGATGTGTTTCACCGCAGGAACGCCTGTGGTGACCTCAGAAGGTTTGCTTGTTATCGAATTGGTCGAGGTCGGCGATCGTGTCCCTCAATATGGCGGCGAGCAATGTTCGATCGAGCCGTTTGTCGATGACTTAGCTTCATGTGCGGTCATTACCCTTGAATTTGAAAACCCGTTTGGATACGAGGACTCGCTGGTCGTGGAGCTGATGCGTTCGACGGAGTGGTTGGACGCCAACCAAGTCGAAGTCGGTGGAACGGTCCGTTTGGCCTTCGAGGAACTCAAGGTCGACGATGACGGTTACGTCCGCTCGATCTCGTCCTGCCCTGTCATCGCGCACGGCGAGGGTTGTGTGGTCACCGGGACGTTCACCCACCTGAACAGCGACGTCTTGGAGCTGACGTTCGCCAATTCCGACCTTGTGCTGCAACCCACCGCCCTTCATCCGCTTTGGTCCGAAGACCGCAACGATTGGGTGCGCGCGGGCCTCTTGATGGTCGGCGAGCATTTGAGGTCGGAATCAGGACCGCTGGAAATCGCGACGATGCAGTGGGTGGATGGCGCGCATCAGGTCTTCAACCTTGAGGTGGCGGGCAATCATACGTATCTGGTGGGCGCCGATGCGGTGTTGAGCCATAATTCCTGCCAATTCGAGGAAATCGCAAAACATGCTGGACTTGAGAGATTTACGGGAAAATCTCTAAAACAAGCCACCCAATATCTTAAGGATTTTGCGAACGACCCAAAAAGTATCATGAAGGAGTTGGAATATGGTGATAAGGCGTTCTTGCGAAAAAATGAGATTCTGATTTTTAGAGGGGATGGTGGAAGCTATTTTAAAGCAAACTCAGCAGACGCAGCGGCACGGTATTTTGAGCATAGTGTTTTTTAGAGGCATGTTTGATGGATTTGAATAACGAAGATGCAGCTCTTTTAGTTTCAGCCGCGGTCTATGCGACGTGGTCTTCGGGAATGCACAGAATGGCTGATTTGGACGTCTTAATCGAGAGTATGGGACATCTTAAGGTGGCGAGCCGTAACGAATTGAGATGGACTCATTTCAGCGGTGGTGGCGAGGAAACCGTGTCGTTTTGCTTACCAAGGCCTTTTCTAACGAGTTTAGAACTCCGATTGGCCCAACTATCGAACATCAACAATAGCTCGTTGAATGATTTGGTGGTCACCACGAACTCTTCTCGACTAGGACCCACTCAGAACGACTTCAGACGACTTCGCAGTGTTCTCATTCAACAAAGCAGCGATTGCCAAATAGACAAGATCGGCATCATTATGTGTCGCCGTGACTTTGCTTTGCTTGCCGTGGCTTGCGACGAAAGGTTGATGATGTGGTCACAGATTCCTTTTTGGTCCCACAATATTCAGATCGAACCATTGCGTAACTGGATTCAAAATGTTTGGTGGGATGTTGTGGTAGGCCAGCATTACGAGTGTTTCCCGCATGGAACGACCACGATTCCTTCCGAGTTCAAAGACATGTTGGTCAGATGTCTTGTTGATATGTGCACAGCATGGATCGATGGACAAAACAGGGTGCGGGAAAGTCTATTGATTTATGGGGTTGGGCGCTTCAGTTCCTCGGATTTTATTCGAGTACATCGTATTTTGACCGAGGCGAAATGATGGAAGATCTAAACAACAAGCAGGAAGCCAAATCTCTTTCTCCAAAGGAGGTCGCCATCTGCATTTCCGCCCTCAATCATCTCTCGGCCCTAGCTGGCGAACCAGCAACATGCAGCCACTCACCGTTTGTACGGATATGTGACTTAGCTCGTCTAAAAGCCAAACTTTCAACCCATGTGGATTCCCCAGAGTCAAACCGCGTAGCCACTCGGCAAACCAGCTACCCGGTGTTGTTCACAGGGGCGGAGCGGAAAACCATCGACCTTCTGTTGGCGTACGTATTCTCCTACGAGATGGACAATTGGAGCGACAACCTGTCGTTCATTTCGGTCACCGAGGCGCGGGATTATAGTGAATCCTTGCGAGCGACGAAATTTGAAGGAGAGCTGATCCTTAGTGATGCTCAGGTAGAGCTCAGCCTGGGATTGTTGTCCTATGAATTTGTCGAGGACGATTTATGCCTTGGTATGTTGATTCAGGTTATGTCGTCGGCTCAAGGTAATCCGAGTGAGTCGCTCGCAAGAAAGCTGCGATGGACTCGATGGGGAGTCCAAAAACCTATTACGCTCGATCAGGAAGACATGAATCGTCTTCCCATAGAGCTTTCTGATTTGGACGTCATGATATTGGTGAATTGTTTGGAAATGGCATGTTTAGCCTTCATTTCGCAGTCAGTTGAACTTGTTGATCAATTGGAGGCGAACTCGTTGTTTGGTGTTAATGCCGGTGATTTCGCGCTGTTGGCTATGCAAATTGCACAGGACGATTTGTGCGAATAAAGCGTGGATTTGCGTTGGTGTTGTTGAGTTGTTGTTTAATGAATTCATTAATAACAGGTTATTAAAAATGGTTTGCCAGGACGTGACACCGGCCATCGCCTTAAAGGTGTGATGGTCGACGGGGCAATCTACACAGTGGCCCACGACGTGCGTGGTCGCATAACAACAGCGCTCAACCTCGACCTGACCTACGACAACAACAACCGACTGTTAATGAGCATGGAAAAGCGCGGAAAAATGAACAAGCCGGTTGATGTTACGACTTGCTCATGTATTCCAGCCTAATTCTCGGAATCACTTGCCCAGCTTGGGTCTTGAGGCTCTAGCCAGTGCTCATATTCGTGTGTGA
>JBFFMO010000582.1:0-3777 GCA_041554035.1 Allomicrovenator sp.
CGCAATGCCGGGCTGGAGCCCGGCGGACCAATCACAAAGCCGGCACCAAACCGCTCACCGCCAGCTGCTCACCGCCCGCCGCTTACATCACGATGCCGCCGTCGACGTCGATGCAACGGCTCGTGAAGAATTCGCACTCGACGATGAACTGCACAGCCTGGAAGATTTCTTCAGGCTTGGCAGCGCGACGCAGCGGAACCTTCGAGAGCATTTTTTCCAACATTTCTGGTCGCATGCCGTCAAGCAAAGGAGTCTGCACAAAACCAGGAGCAATGGCGCCCACGCGGATGCCGTGTTTTGCCAGCTCTTCGCCCCAAAGTTTGGTGTCCGCGACAAGGCCAGCCTTGGCTGCCGAATAGTTGGATTGACCACGGTTGCCAAAACGTGAGCATGACGAAATATTCACGATACAACCCGTGACTTTGTCCCGGACCATCTGCGCTGCAACTTCACGAGCAAAGAGGAATGGGCCCGTCAAATCGACGTCGATCACGGCCTGCCAATCGTCGAGCGACATCGTCGAAACTTCACCCGTGGTACGGTCCTGACGGACCAACAAACCATCCCGGAAAATGCCGGCATTATTTACAACGCAATTTACGCTGCCAAAATATTCTTTGCATTTCGCGACCGACGCGATCACGTCGGCTTCAGAAGCAACGCTTCCTTTAAAGGTTTTGATCTCTGGGTTTTCAGCGACCAAAGCTTCAAGTCCTGCGGCGTCCATGTCAAACGCCAGAACCTTGGCGCCGTTTTGGGCGAAATTAAGTGCGAAACAACGACCAAGGCCGCTTGCGGCGCCGGTCACGATGACTTTTGTGTCTTTTAATTGCATGTCAGATCCTTAAGGTTTTTTCGAACGAGTCGTTCGACGAGGGGTTGTTTTGGTCTTGGTTGCAGCCGGTTTTGTTTCGACGACAGTCGGTTTTTCCGCGGCTTTTTGGTCGACGATATCCGCTTTTACGGCGGGAGCCTCGACCACAGCTGGGGGCTCATTCACAACGCGAACGCGTTTTGCTGAGGCCCGGGGAGCCAAATATTTATCGAACCAATCCGTCATCTGCGGATAGAGCTCCTTGGCAGCACGACTGCCCACGACCGCACCGACATGGCCACCGCGAACAACGAGCATCTGCTTCTCCTTCGAGCCCACGTGGTCATGAAGACCCTGGGCGGCAAGCGATGGACAGATATGGTCTTTCGAAGTCGCAACCGTCAGCGTGGGGCATTTGATGTCTCCAAGGTCCACTCGGCGCCCATGTGCGTAGTGTTTTCCTGCCACCAGGTTATTGGCCTGATAGAGCTCTGAAATATAGGTTTCGTAAGCTGCCGCTGGGAACGGGATATTATCGTCGGCCCAGGTATTTAGCGCATCAAACGCTTCGCGTGCTTCGACGTTATGGCGTTTATCAAGCCAGGTGACCCATTTGCCAATCTGGCTTGTGGGACGCATCGATACAAAGCCACTCTGCATTTGTTTAGGCGAAACATTTCCGGCAGCCGCAACCGCCGTCGCGTCAAACCACGCTGGATTGGTCATCAATCCCAATGTTCCCGCATGCGAAAAATCGAAGGGACCGGCAAGGTTCACAAATGACGCGACGTGTTCTGGATAAAGCGCGGTGTAGATGCCCGAAACCGTAGCGCCCATGCAATAGCCGAGCACACCGATTTTTTCTTCGCCCGTGACGCGAACAACACGCTTCACAAAACGATGCATCCGCGAAATCACATCGTCCCAAGTCAAATAGCGGTCTTCATCCCGCGGGACGCCCCAATCCAACAAATACGTGTCAAATCCGGCGTCTACAAAGGCTTTCGCGACGCTCGCTTTTTCGTGCAAATCCATCACGTACCAACGATTGATCATCGAGGGAACGAGCAACACAGGGCGGCCAGGATTGGATTGTGCACTGCGAAATCTGAGCAGCGACGCGATACCATCACGGTAGATCGTGTCATGAGGGGTAGGTGCAATCGACATGGGGTCTCCATCTTGTTGAAAAACAAAAGAGGTCAACCCGCTTGCCACTTCAATGTCCGCTGAAGTCGCGTATCAGGTTGACCTCTTTAGTTGTGGCGATCAGCTACGAGGTGCCATCCAGTCCATGGACCGTTTGGTGGCCTCGATCATCAGATCGCGCATGTGTCCCTGCATTTCGGCGGTGTAGTCGATGCTCGACTTCCAAATGCGGGTCATTTCATCAATCGAAGTATGAGTCTGGTCCAGAGACTTCTTCTGAAGTCGCTCAACCTCGCCAAATGCACTCTGCATGCGCTCGGACGAGTCTTTCATGTTCTTCTGGAAGAAGTCGGTGACTTTGTTTTCTGCTGCCATGGTGGTCTCCGTTTTTGTGCCGCACAAAAATAGCGCGGTGTTGTTTTCACGAAGCCAAACTAAACAGCGACCACCCCAAGGTCAAGGGATTTTTGTTGCAGTGCACAACAAAAATTACACAGATTCTTTTTTCATGTCTTTA
Organism: Allomicrovenator sp.; assembly: GCA_041554035.1. Taxonomy (GTDB): domain Bacteria; phylum Myxococcota_A; class Bradymonadia; order Bradymonadales; family Bradymonadaceae; genus JBFFMO01. The sequence continues at coordinate 2,481 of JBFFMO010000582.1, forward strand.
ATCATCGACTTAAGCTCTGCAAGTTCGTCACGCAGCGCATCAACGTCCGAACCTTCGTCGCGACGACCCACGGCCGACTTAATCAGCCCAAGCCCTTGCCTTGTCATGTCAAAAGGCAAGGTCGCCATGGCCATATAACGATGAATCATGTCGCTTCCCAAGGACTCACCGGGTTTTGCGGCACCCGAGGCCCTATTATACATGTCCAAAGCCCACGACATATATAGGGTAAGGAACTCGGTGAGCGCTTTATCTTCCATCCGAATCATCTGAACCAATAGAGGAACAGGCAAAAGCTTTGCTGCACCGCGGGACTCAACGACGATCTGCGCCAAAGTGGCCTGCGTAAGATCTCCGCCTTCGCTGGCGTCCACGACCTTTACATCCGCGCCTTTCCTCACGGTTTCGGCCAACTCGTCCAAAGTGATGTATTTGCTGGCGTCGGTGTCGTAGAGGCGACGATTCGAGTATTTCTTGATCAGTTTCTTTGCCATGTAAGCACTCGCGGTATGTAGCTGAGGTCCACACTACACAAAGGTGAACGATGATGCCACCCTATGATTATATTGCGAGTGCACATTTTTATCGCCGCAGTCCTTGACATGTGTATGACGCTTACCTACCTTCCAGCGCTATGAAGACTATGTTGCACCGCAGAAAAACCATTCTCTTTTTTGTCCTCGGGCTCGCAGCGTGCGGCGCGGACGATTCACGTAACCTGACTCGGGACGACGTAGGCCAAAGCGACGTGGGGTCCGACGCGACACCAGACACTTCGATCGACTTCGACATGTCGGACGCCGGTGGCGATGTTGCCGAGGAAGACACGGGCACGCCCATCGTTTGCCTGCCCAATAACGACGGAACGATCGAACGATCCGAAGTGCCAGTGGCTGCCGATTTGCGGGCGACGTTCAAGATCGCGACCGACGCCACCTTCGACACGCGTGGAACGACCGTCGCGGGCGAAACAACCTGGGACCTTTCCGGGGAACTCGAAAACGACGGACTCGAAATCGTCGAGCTCAAACCCCTGACCGGAAAATGGTTTGAAACGACCTTTCCTGCGGCGCTTTATTACTCAAAGATTTCCACGACGACTGACCTTTTGGGTGTTTTTGGAGCCACCGACACTGCGTTGAACTTACTTGGCGTCGTGTCTCCAGACGATGGCTTCACAAAGACCGAGCTGACCTATTCGCCCGTCGTCGCTGCGTTAAAATTCCCGATCTCCGAAGCGTCGTCATGGACAACCAATTCGACCGTGCGCGGGACAGCCAGTGGGATCTCAAGTCTC
>JBFFMO010000583.1:0-3773 GCA_041554035.1 Allomicrovenator sp.
TACCAAATGGACGCCGACCAGATTTATAATCTGACCGACCGTCTACGGGTGAAGCTTTCAAGCCTGCTCGGGCGTCCCTTGCACCCCGCCGACCTCATCATCGACACACCTCCCCGCGATAAAGACCGGCTCGAAACGGTCGACGTGATGTACCCCAACGCCTCCGGACGACGGCAATATCCACTTCATGAACTCTCGCGCATCGTCGCCGGTGTGCAGGACGATTTCATGATGGTCGTCAAAAAGATTCGGCTCTTCGCCGAGCCACGAGTCGCCGCAGATCTTGCGAAGCTCGATGGAGTCGAAGAGTTCCTCCTCAGCGAGATTTTGCGCAAATGAAACGTCTGCTCCCACTCCTATTACTCTCAAGCTGCGCCTCCGTGGGCTCGGTGAATGAGACGCCGATCACCCAACAGAAAAACGAGTGCCCAAACGGCGACTGCAAAAAGGTCGAAGTCTTTGAAGAACCCGTATCCACCGTGTCTGAGGAAGTGAACTTCCTGTCGCACGGTGACACTCTATCGGGCGAAATCCTTCGGCCAGTGGGCGTGAGCGGCCCCTTGCCGGGCGTCCTGATCCTGCATGATTTTGGCACCCATAATCGGGATGGATTGATTCGGGAGAGTTTCGGAATTCACCTGCCGGTCGAAGTGCCGATCTACCGGACCATGGCCGAGCAACTCGCGGCGCTTGGGTTCGCGGTGATGATCTACGACAAACGCACGTGCGTTGAAGGTGGCCGTGTTTGGTGCACGTACCCTCGGACTTACCTCAATGCCGGAAAAGACGACCTGGGGTCGGTGCTCGCCGACGATGCTCAGGCCGCCATTACGTCATTTGTTGCGCGAAAGGACATCAACGGAGTGTCGTTGATCGGCCACGGACAGGGCGCCGAGCTGGCGCTGGAGTTGTCTCGGCGGGGCGTCAAAATGCGAGGTATCGCGGCACTTAGCCTGTCTGACGCGTCGGTAACCCAGCAAGTGGTCTATCAGCTGCGCTCCAGCAAACAAGCGTTGGAGGCACGCCTCAAAGAGAAGAACGACGCCGAAACTGACGAGATGAGAAAACAGCTCGTGAAAGTGGATGAGTCGTTGGCCGAAGCCAAGATCGCTTTCGCCGCCGACACCAAGGACGCAAGTTTTGGCGGTGTGGGCGCCAACGTTTGGAAGAGCTTCGATCGTCTGCACGAACACGCTCTGGCGCACGCTCAGGTGCACACGATTCCGCTCTTGGTCGTGATCGGAACCATGGATCTGAACTCACCTGACTCCGACGAGGAGAAGCTGAAGTCGCGGCTCGGAAAAGGGGTGCGATGGGCATCGCTGGACGGCGTGTCGCATGACCTGGTGGATCTGACGAGCGATGCGACGACGATCTCTCAGGACCTGTCTCAGATTTTGGTCGAATTTTTGAAGACTCCGACCAAATAGACTCAGGATCGGTACTCGTCGCGAAGCTCGGAAACGTAGTCGTCATCAGCCTTTGGCGGGGCTTCGTTGACCTCGGGCACGTCTCCTTTTCGACGACGTGACCACATCCAAACGACGCCACCCGCGCCTAACATCCCACAGAACAAGATTCCCATCAGTCCGATGTTGTCCAGAAGGGGCGGGTCGACCAGACGAAACTCTTCGCCATATTGAATGACGACCTTCTCTTTGATTTGGTCGACGGTCATACCCGTGCGGGCCATATTCTGAATGTCCATGCGCACCTCAGCCGCATTGGGCGAAGGGCACATGGCCAAAGTCTTCCCAGGGCAAAACGGAGAATAAATCTCCATCGAGACTTCCTGCGTCACGCGGGAAATATGGCCCTCGTCCTGGGCAAAAGCCTGAGAACCATGCAGCGAGGCGGCCATGAATAGAGCAAAAACGATTACCTTCACTAGTTGATCTCCTCGATCGTGTCCGTACCGAGCCATGATTTGCGAACAGCGAGTGCGCTGCCAGAAGCCAAGGGATCGGCAAGAATCTCGTATTTGGTGGGCGGGGCCTCACCGATGATAACTGGGACTGCGACCAATTCAGCGTATCGGAAAACATGAAAGATGGGGGAATTTCCTATTCCAGCAACCCGCAGACGCTCGTCCAGATTTGTCGCCGAAATCTTGAAACCATCAACAGCGACAAATTCGTCCCCAGGCGACAAGAATCCCGAACTTGGTCCGTCTGAACTCACCTGATCGACAATGAGCCGGTCGCCAGTGGCACGGGTCTTCACCCCAATCCAAGGCCCAGCAGGGTCGTCGCCATGTGATTTCTTGAGTGTCAACCCGGCGAGCTCCAAGACTCCTTCGTAGTCGAGTTCCTCGGCACGTCGAACCCAAGAGTCAAATTGTGTGGCGACCTCGATGCCGGTCGCCTCAAACACAAGTTCGTCGAATTTGGCCTCAGGGTAACCGCGCTCTTTAGCGTGGTGTTGCCACAAGAACATCATCACATCATCAAGGCCCTTGGCTCCGCCACTCGCCTCACGCAAGAAGACGTCCAGCATTGCAGCGACGATATGGCCCTTGAGGTAATACGAGACCGTGGAGTTCAGATTATTTTCGTGGGCACGGTAGAGTCGAATCCACGCATCGAAACTTGATTCTTCCAAGGACTGGGCGAGTCGGCCTGGGACACCATCGAGCTTCTTGATCTGTTCGGCCAGGAACTCCAGGAACTTCACGGGCTGAATTCGCCCCGCCCGGAGCAGCGCCAAATCGTTGTAGTAGTTCGTGATCCCTTCGATCGACCAGATGTCGCGTGTGTAGTTTTCGCGTTGGTAATCGAAAGGCCCCAGCGCGACGGGCCGGATACGCTTCACATGCCACGTATGAAAATGTTCGTGGGCAAATAGCGCCAAAAACCCCAGATATTGGTCGTCCGAAATCGGAAGGTCTTGGCTGCCCTTGGGCCCACAAAACTCGTGCCGTGGGAACATCAATGCCGTGCTGCGACGGTGCTCAAGTCCGCCAAACACGCCGTCGGTAAGCAACACAATCGTCAGATAGCGTTCGTAGGGTACTTTGCCGCCAAACACCGCTGCGTTGGTTTCAACCAAGGCCGGCATGTCGCGTTTCAACCGATCAACATCGTAATTACCGCGGCCCCAGATCGCCACGGTGTGTTTGGCGCCCGCAGCCTCAAACTCGAAGCTTGGATGAGGACCGACTTCGATCGGCGAATCGTAGAGCTCGTCGAAATCGACGGCGGAAAAAAAGTCGTGGGTGTCGACGGGACGCTCAAGCTGCGTGAACACCTTCCAACCCTCGGGTGCAACGACCTCAACTTCGATGGCGTCTGCCAGTCGTGTCTCGGGATAAAGGAAGACCGCCGTGGGCGTCAGGAACGCGTGGGTGCCGTCGATGTGGTTATTGCGCACGCCCAAATCATGTCCGTAAACCTCGTACGAAACGTGGATCGAATTGGTGTCGCGACAATCCACCTTCCAAGAGGTCTTATCGACTTTTCGTGAACTTCGCTGACGACCGTCATCGCCCGTGACTTGCAGCCGTGACAGGAACTGCGCGTATTCACGCACCGTGTAGGAGCCGGGGCTCCACACGGGCAGAAGCAGACGCACCTCCGAATTCTCCCCCACTCCGTGAAAGGTCGCCTCGATGCGGACGCGGTGTTTCTCGGGTTCTGCGAGAATGACTCGAAATCTGATGGGGGTCATTGGGTCTCCAAATCTTGTTCGGCAGGAAGGTATCAGCCCCATCGTGTCGCGCCAAGCGTTGACAGGGACGACGACGCGCGGGCATAACCGGGCAGCATGCGAGGGTA
>JBFFMO010000584.1:0-3767 GCA_041554035.1 Allomicrovenator sp.
GCCATCTACCGTTACCGAAATGACCTCTTCAAAGGTCGTCAATCCCTGCGCCATGCGTTTGATCGCGGCTTCACGCAGCGACATCATTCCGTTGGCACGAGCCGCCCTGCGAATATCAGGCGACGGTGCACGGCTGCCAATCAGCTTGCGAACCGACTCGTCGACGCTCATCAACTCAAAGAGTCCAACGCGTCCGAAATACCCTGTACCACGGCAGCGCACGCAGCCCTCACCGATATGGACGGGAAGCTGTTGGCCGCTTGAAGGGGGCAATTTGATTTCAAGGATGTCGATCTGTTCACGGGTGAGATGGGTTTCAACCTTGCAGGAAGTGCATATGCGCCGGACCAAGCGTTGCGCCATCACTCCGACAAGCGTCGAGGCGAGCAGGAACGGTTCGACATCAAGTTCGAGCAATCGAGTGATCGTTGATGCCGTGTCGTTGGTGTGCATCGTGCTGAAGACGAGGTGACCGGTGAGCGCCGATTGTACCGCCATGGCGGCGGTTTCGGCGTCTCGGATTTCACCAACCATGATGATGTCTGGGTCCTGACGAAGGATGGTACGCAGCGCCTGAGCGAAAGTGACCTCAATTTTTCGCTGAACCAGAACCTGATTGAATTCCTCGTAAACCATTTCGATCGGGTCTTCGACGGTTGTGATGTTGACGTCAGGGCCCGAGAGCTCTTTGAGCGTCGAGTACAACGTGGTCGTTTTGCCGCTCCCGGTGGGACCAGTCACCAACACAAGCCCTGTCGGCCGATTCATGAAGGTTCGCCAGGCCGTCAGGTCTTCTTTAAAAAAACCAATCGAGTCCAGCGCCTGAATCAGGTGCTGCGGGTCAAATATTCGGACGACGATCTTTTCGCCAAAGGCGACCGGCAGCGTCGACAAACGCAGCTCAACATCGCGTCCCTCTTTTTGGATCTTGATACGGCCATCCTGAGGACGGCGTTTTTCAGCAATATCCATGCGGCTGAGCATCTTGAGTCGACTGACCAGGGGCGCATGAACGGCACGGGGCAAGGTGTAAACGTTGTGCAGAATGCCATCGATTCGAAAGCGAATGATCGTGTGTTCGCGTTTGGGTTCGATGTGGATATCACTGGCGCGCTGATCAAAAGCGTAATGCAGCAGGTATTCAACGGCGTTGATTACCGGTTTATCGGTGGCCTCGATCTCGCCGACGTCCGTGAGCCGCACCAGTTGTTCCAGATTCCCGATGCTCGGTCCGTCCGATCCCGTGGTGGCGGCCGTGATCGACGAGCGGAATCCGTAAACCTCGGTGATGATGCGGTGAATATCGGAGCGTGAACACACCACGATATCGATCGGGTCCGAAATCAACGCCCCGAGCTGTTGGATCAGCCCCAGATTATGTGGGTTGTCGACGGCGATCACGATGCGTCCGTCTTCTTTGCGCAAGGGAACGCAGCTGTGGCGGCGTGCAAATGGCCGAGTCATCGTCGAGACGATCAAGTCCGTGTTGAGCTTAAGTGGGTCAGGTTTGACCCAAAGCCGTTTTGCATCCTCGGCGATGACCTGCATGATTCGGTCTTCGTCGAGCGGTCGAGCGTCGGGCGACACGAATTCAAACGTCGCCATGATTTCGGCCGGCGTGACCTCGTAGGCCGCGGCTTTGCGCCCACCCGTCGCGACATGATCGCGCAAGATCCGTTGCCGAATATTCGCCTCGGCCAGACGAGCCTGACGCGACTGTTCTGCCGTCAAGACGGCAGCTTGCTCCAAGATTGCGAGCAGGTAAGACAATGTGTACTCAACCAAGCCAAACCTCCATTGCGCTACCATACGCGATCGTCGTGGAGTTGTCGCGTTTTCAGGGGCCTTCTGCTAACCTGATTCTGCAGTCATAAAAGGGTCTTTCATGAGTACAGAACACGCATCTTCACAACCGAGAAACTGGCAATGGTGGTTCTCCGCCGGGCGATTTTGGCTCGCCCACGTGGTGTGTTTTGCCGCGATATGGACGGGGTTCGACGTTTGGGATGTGGCGATCTGTTTGGCGCTCTACACCGTACGCATGTTTGGCGTGACGGCTGGGTACCACCGCTACTTCTCGCACCGCACCTACAAGATGGGACGCGTCCCACAGTTCTTGATGGCTTTTTTGGCCCAAACATCGGCCCAAAAGGGCGTACTTTGGTGGGCGTCGCATCACCGGCATCACCATAAGTTTTCAGACACTCCCGAAGACGTCCATTCTGTGAGACACGGCGGGTTTTGGTGGGCGCACGTCGGTTGGATTTTCGACGACCGATGGGACAAAACCGAGTTGTCTCGTGTCAAAGATCTGGCCAAATTCCCGGAACTCATGTGGTTGGATCGTTTTGACCTCTTGCCTGCTTTTATGTTCGCCGGCGCTTGTTTTGCCCTGGGTGGATGGACTGGCCTGATCGTGTGGGGCTTATGGAGTACGGTCTTGCTTTGGCACGGAACGTTCACCATCAACTCGCTTTCGCATGTGTTTGGAAATCGTCGCTACGAAACCTCCGACGACTCCAAGAACAACTTCTGGCTTGCCCTAATCACTCTGGGCGAAGGCTGGCATAATAATCATCATCACTTTCAAGCTTCGGTGAATCAGGGCTTTTATTGGTGGGAAATCGACGTCACCTATTATGCGCTCTTGGGTCTGTCCAAAATTGGCGTGGTGAGTGACATGAAACGACCACCCCTTCATGTGGTCGAAGATCGCCCCCATCCTCTGGTCGCGTTTCGACAAGCTGTGGCATCGATCAAAACCGAGACTGCCACGGCCATGGACGAGTTGGCGGCATCAGGACGTGCTCGTGCTCTTTCCGCTCAGGTCTTGTTTGAAGACGGTGTGGCGCGGGCTCGGCATGAGGCTCAGGGGATGTTTGAGGATGGAGTGACCCGTGCGCGTCAAAGCAGAGATGGACTGGTCCAGCGTCTTGATGGCGTAGGAGCAGCTGTGGAAGGCGCGGCCATGGCATTTGAGTTGCGGCTCACTGAGCTCGAGACGTTGGCCGAACAGAATATCGCGGAGCTCGAACGATCGGCCATCGAAGCCGACCGAGAGGCGATGAAGATGGCGGATGAAATCGCAGCGTCTGGTCGTCGTGCGCTTTCCGAGATTCGTGAGAAGGGTGAGTCGGTGCGAGCCTCGCTTCACACAACGGCTCAAGCTGGCTTGACCAGCGCCTCGTAGGTCGCGTGGGTCGACACGATGAGTCGACCCAGACCACTCAACTGGAAAAGAAAAAGGCCTTGTGGATGAATCCACAAGGCCTTTTTCATTCGAACTTTAAACGTCTTATTGAACGTTGATCGTTGCTGCCATGCCGTTTGTGGCAAGGCGGTTCTGAACAGCGAACTCACCAGTGGTGGTGAACGTGTAGCTCCACGACTGACCTGGGTCGACCATCTGGTCGATTCCAAGAGCCGAGATCGTCACGTTGTGGCGCTCTGGATCTTTGTTTTCAAACACGACAGTTGTTCCAGCTGCGACGCTGACCGAGTTTGTATTGACCTTTTATCCGAACATTTGGACAGTTTGCGACTGTGGAGTCGAATCGACTGGAGTCGTGTCTGCTGGTGTGTCGCTGCCGCCGCAAGCGACAGTGAAAAGTGTTCCAACGATTGTGAGCGCGATAGCGGTCTTGCGAATCATGTGTATCTCCTTAGAAGTAATGAGACAGGCAAAAGACCTGTCACCCATAAATTTGGTTTAAACCGCCCGCACCATATACCAAGTCCTGACGGTGTCAATGGACCTGCGGGGCCGA
>JBFFMO010000585.1:0-3762 GCA_041554035.1 Allomicrovenator sp.
CGGAGGCGTATCCAGGCAAAAACGGAAGTCCCCACGCCCAGATCACAACGGCGCCGTTGCCGTGCGCGTCCACCGCATCAAAATACCACCAGACAACACCGCCCGGAGCCGCCAGAAGGTCAGGCGGAAGGCGATGCGTGGGTGGAGATAGCTGGATCAGGCTCATGGTTTTCCTCAAACGACACACCCTAAGATGCAGACCGACGTGGGTTGGGTGCGCCTTGCCTTTCGGACATGTCGAACTATAGTGCACGGATGCGACTGAGGCACCCACATCTTACCTACCCGCGCTCGATGACCTGCCGCTGTTGAAGCTGCATTTATCGAGGCGATGCCTCACGCCCTAGCATTAATACCCAGAACTATCCGGCAATCCCGTATTTTAAGAAGGGGACCGTCATGTCCGCCGAACCGATGAAATTTAGAGTTTTCGACACGATGACTGACAGCAAAGTCGTCGTTAAACCCATTGAACCTGGCCACATCAAGATGTACGTCTGCGGCGTCACGGTCTACGACCTGACCCATATCGGACATGCTCGCGTCTTCGTGTTTTTCGACGTGGTTCAGCGATTCCTGCGACACCTCGGTTACGACGTGACGTACGTTCGAAACCATACCGATGTAGACGACAAGATCATCGCTCGAGCAGCCGAAGTGGGCGAAGACCCATTGGCACTTTCGCAGCGATTCATCGCCGCCTTGGACGAAGATATGGGCCGACTTCACGTGCATAACGCCGACGTGGAGCCCAAGGTCTCCGACCATATTCCGCAGATCGTCAAGATGATCGACTCGTTGATCGAGCGCGGTTTTGCGTATGAATCGCAAGGGGACGTGTATTTCCGTGTCCAGAAATTCGACGGTTACGGCAAGCTTTCGCACCGTAAACTCGAGGACATGGAAGCCGGTCGTTCGGGTCGCGTGAACGACGAAGACAACAAGAAGGAACATCCCTTCGATTTCGCCCTCTGGAAGAATGCCAAAGGTGATGAGATCTCGTGGGGATCACCATGGGGCAAAGGCCGACCAGGCTGGCATATCGAATGCTCAGTGATGAGCGCGGAATACCTCGGGGAAACCTTCGATATTCACGGCGGTGGGCGAGACTTGATCTTCCCGCACCATGAAAACGAAATTGCGCAGTCCGAAGCAGCCCACGGCAAGACCTTTGCCAATCATTGGATGCACGTCGGAATGGTCAATGTGGCTGAGGTCGATGACGAAGGAAAGGTCACCGAACGCAAGATGTCGAAATCGCTCGGCAATTTCTGGACGACGCGTGATGTGCTCAAGGGTTACCACCCCGAAGCGATCCGCTACTTCATGAGCACGACCGTCTACCGCCACCCGATCACGTATTCGGTCGATAACTTGAACGAAGCAACCCAGCGTATCGAGTACTTGTACACGACGATGGAGCGCATGGATGAAGCGCTTGAGCGTGCTGGATACTCGGTCTCGACCCCGCCACCTCGCTCGCCGTTTGTTGCGGTCAAAGAAGGGTACCTGGAGACGTTCTTGGATCGTTTGGACGCCGACATGGTGGACGATTTCAACACGCCACGCGCTTTGGCCATGATTGGTGAAATCGCGAGGGTCGCCAACGACCTGACCGAGTCAAAGAAGAAACCTAATGACGGTCTGGCCTACACGCTTTTGAAGACGCGTGAGTGCATCAAGTCGGCGGGTTATATTCTGGGCATCCTGCAAAATGAGCCCAAGGACGCGTTGATTGAGATTCGCGATCTTAAAGTCGAACTTCTGGGCATCGATGCCAAAGAAGTCGAGGCTCTGATCGTGGCTCGAAAAGACGCCCGTACCAACAAAGATTGGGCAAAAGCCGATGAAATTCGTGACCAACTTCTGGCCATGAAGATCGACATCATGGATTCGACCGAAGGCACGACCTGGCGCGTCGGCAACTGATATCGATCATATCGAGGTGAGGGCGATTGGCTAGTGTGCTTTCATGCAGCCCGTCGCCCCACCCGAACTTCGCACGGCAAGTGCGAGTCTCCTATCCAATTTGGTTTTGGTTTGGACGGCGACCGCTGTCTATCTGACCCACCCCTATTTCTTACGCTTTTACTGCGACGATACCCGGTTTTTCCTACTGGGTTTGGCGCTCGCCTATTCAGTGCTTTCGCCGGCATTTTTCTTGGGCTTCATGCATTCTGGGGCGTCAAGTCATGGCCTGAATGTCTTGCGAACCTTTCGACGCTTGATGCGGAATCGGAGCTTGAGTTGGTCGCTTGAGGAACGGCTTTCGACGCTGCTGACCGGAGTGCGGGCCTTTTTCATTCCGCTCATGGCCAACGCCGTGATCGGACATGCGCATCAGATTGGGTATCGAATGTCGGTGCTCAATCAGCATGAGAGCCTCGATCGTAGTCTGGATACGTATTACGTGGTGTTGGCCGCGATGTTCATGGTGGATACCCTCGTTTTCCTTTTGGGCTACATGGTGGAGTCCCCACGACTTTCCAATCACGTACGATCGGTCGACAGTTCCGCTTCGGGATGGCTCGCGACGATGAGTTGTTATTCTCCGTTCAGTGGCGTCACGATGTTGATCATCCCGTGGGCTCCGACCTATGAGATTTTTATCGAATCCGGAGACCTTCGTAACGCCATCATGGCTGTCGTAGTGCTTTTCACGGCGTTGACGCTGGTGGCTGTGGGGGCCCTGGGGTTTAAGGCTTCGAATCTGACGCACAGGGGAGTGGTCACCCACGGTCCTTATGCCGTGGTTCGCCATCCCATCTACTCTTTGAAGCTTCTGACGTGGATGACGATTGCGTTGCCCACATTAAGCGTGGGTAGTGCCATCGGGATTGCAGTGTGGGCCTTAATTTACGCGGCGAGGGCGATTACCGAGGAACGGCATTTGCGCCAAGACCCAGTCTATATTTCTTACCAAAAAAGGGTGAAATATAGGTTCATTCCAGGCGTCATTTAAGTGCGGCCGCCGCGGCTCGTCCCGATAATAAACACATCGGGACGCCGCCGCCGGGATGGGCGCTGCCCGAAGCCAGATACAAACCCTTAAGCTCGTGGATCGCGTTTGGGGGACGTTGAAACGCTGAAAACTGCGAGTTCGACGACGCCCCATAAATACTGCCTCGCGAGCCTCTGAATTGGCGCGCAAGGTCGGACGGCGTGCGTCTCCAGACGATCGTGTCGTCACCGTCCACAAGTCCCGTTTCCGTCAGGCGCTTCATCACTGTTTTTTCAAACGCCTCCCAGACTGGTGCGGGAGTTTCGCGTGCCGCGGGTTCGGCCGGGGCGTTTGCCATGATGAAGATCGCTTCGTGATCAGCCCAGCCTTTGCGGTGATGCGCCTTTTCTTGCGCGCAGAGGTAGACGGTGGGTTCGGCAGGCGGGCGACTCTGACCGAAGATATCGTCAAATTCAGCGCGATAGGGTCGCTCAGGAAAAAGCACACAATGAGACGGCCGTTCGCGTCGTCGCGCCTTGACCACAGCGGTCCATCCACTCATCGAGGGCTCCTGGTCTGCGTGGACCGAGGTGAGGGCCGGGGCGAGGTCATTCACCAGATGAGAGACGTCTGCATTGCAGATCACTCGTTCCGTGTGGATCTCGTCTCCATTGGCGAGTTTCACGCCGCTGACCTGGCCCTTTGAATTCAGGATGCTCGCCACTTTCGAATCGTATCGAAAATCGGCGCCGTTTCGCTTGGCGACACGTTCCAGCGCGCGGGCGACTTCGTGCATGCCACCCTCTACGCCGTACGCCCCG
>JBFFMO010000586.1:0-3757 GCA_041554035.1 Allomicrovenator sp.
ACGCGTTTCACTTTGGAACGAAGCTGCATCGCCAGCGTGAGCGCGCTGTACGCGTCATCTCCGACGTTGGCGCAAATTCGATCCGCAACTTCTTTTTGATACATCAACGTCAGGCTCTTGAACGGAAACTCCAAGAGCGAAAACGTGATCTCGTTGGCGACATTATACGGCAAATTCGCGACACAGCTCCACGTCTGGTCCACAAAGCTGTAGTCGATTCGCCGAGCGTCGCCTTGCACCAGATTTAGCCCGTGCGGGACCAATTCGGTCGTCAGAAATTCACACGCATCGCGGTCGAGTTCGACGGCTTTCACGTGGGCTCCGCGCAACATCAACATCGACGTCAGAGTGCCCGGCCCCGGCCCGATCTCCAAAACGGAGTCGCCCTCAGAAACCTTCGCCGAGTCCAAAATCCGCCCCAAGATCGCAGGGTCGTACAAGAAGTGCTGTCCGAATCGCTTTTTGGCGCGGTATTCGTAGCGATTCAGGAGTTCATTCGGTTCAGGAATCATCGGTCTGCCGGCACAAAAAGCACCGGATGCTGTGATCCCAGAAACACTTTATGAGACGTCGTCCCCAGAGGTGAATCCGAGTCATAATGACGCCGTCCTAAAACGATCAATCCGGCGTTTTGCGCCTCCGCTGCCTGCAAAATCACCCGCCATCGTGGACCGATTTCGATATGGTGTTTCACGACCATCTTCTTTTCGCTCCACGCTTCCAGTCTGGCCTGAAGCTCCGTCTCAGCCCGACGAATCAGCTTCTGATAGAACTCGGCAAACTCCGCCGCGTCTTCGTCGCCCTGCTCCACTCCAATGATGGGCTCGATCGCCGTCACCACATGCAAAGCAGCCTGATTCTGAGTCGCCAAGAGCACCGCCATACGTTCGGCCGCTGCACTCCTGTCGCTGAAGTCTGTCGCTATCAAGATCGACCCAATTCCGATGTCATCCATAAAGAACCTCCAAATTACAGCGCGATGATAGTCACCGAACCACGAATTTCCACCACAACAGGGTGCATAATCTGCATACCTGTCGTACGCTACCTCGGTCATGAGAAGGTTAACCATGAGTCGTTTTGTTTTGTTTGCGTGGCTATTTGTTGCTGCGTGCTACCCGCCGATCGAAGAAACCTGCGCAGACGTTGCACAATCCCAGTGTGACCTCTGCTTGGAGTGCGGCGAGGACTTGAGTCGAGCCTGCGGTTTGGCCAGTGGCGACGACTGTTTGGAAACTTTGACTCAGCGCTGTGAAAACCAAGCCAGCACGCTTGAGGATCCCAAGAGTGCCGTCCAATCTTGTGCCGACGCGATCTCCACCTGGGGTTGTGCGGACGTCCTGCAGACTTCTGCTCAGGGACGACCCGCGACCGTCGATGAATGCTCCTATTTCCTGTGAAGTACCCATGAAGTCCCAAAAGATCTTTGTGATGATGCTGCTCTTGGCTTTCTTTGCGTCTCACGTGCCATTCGCTGCGTTCGCGCAGGATGAGCCGACGACCACCAAAAAGAAAAAGAAGAAAAAGAAGAAAGAGCCGGAGCCGGAGGTCGTCGAGGAGCCAGAACCCGAGCCAGAACCTGAGCCCGAGCCTGAGCCCGAAGAAGAACCGGAGCCCGATGCAGAGCCTGCGTTTGCGGAAAGTCTTGCAGACAACCCGGCCAATCAAGTCGAACCCACGTCCACGGTCTCGTTGACGGACGAGTTTTCGCTGATTCGTCTTGGAGTCGATGCCGTATTGCTCGGTGGCGGCGCTGCGCTGGTCTTAGGCGGCCCGTCCGCATTGGGACAGGACGCCACATCGATCGGCGCACCGTCACGAGAAAGCCTCGACTACGACCTTTCGATTTCATTTCATGGCGACTTGCAGGACGGCTCTCCGTTCCTATTCGGGGCGAGTGACGTGATTGGTTATGGACTCGTGGCCATTCCGGGTCTCTGGTACGCCTCTTCGGCGCTCAAAGACTGGGCGACGGGCAGCGCGTTCCTTGATTCACAAACCGACCACACGGCGCTCGCGTTTGCCGAATATTTTGAAACGATGGCCTACACGGCAGCCGCCACGGGCCTCATGAAGGCCATGTTTGCGCGGGATCGACCTTATCGGGCGCTTCTTCGCAAGGGCTACGGCTCGATCGAGGATGACGCAAACGACTCTTTTGTCGCCGCGTTGACGTCGTTCTCATTCGCGTCAGCGGCCTACGTCTCACAAGATCTGGCGACATGGATGATCAAACAGGACATCTCGCCAATCGTCGCCTATTCGTCGAGCTATTTGGGCCTCTACGGCGCTGCGACCTTGGTTGGTTTCGGGCAGGTTTACCAACAGGAAGCCTACTTCTCGGACGTCGTAGTCGGCGCACTCGTTGGAACGCTGGTTGGAAATCTCGTGTACGCGACTCATTTCGACGACAACGGAGATCCTGACGCGATGGCTTTTGTGCCCACGATGATTCCCACCAACGATTCGTTCGTCGCCGGAATCGGCGTCACCTCAAATTGGTGAGCCGGTAGAGCCGACAAAGAAGTCGAATGCCGTATCGAATGTGACCGAAGCGATGAGCGCTTCGTCCCCCTCGCTTTCGCTCATGGCTTCCAGCGTCTTTGCAGCCGCCAGAATATCCGCAAGACCTTCGCGGAGCCCTGAATTCAACATGATGCGGTCTTGGTCTTGCCTGTTGGCACGAGCCAACTCACGCGCCTGCTGTGCGTCAAGATGGTACGCACCCACCGTCAGGCTCGCAAAATAGCCCTCGCCTAAGATCGTCTCCAGAGTTCTGACTTCGGCGTGATTGAACACGACTCGATTGGGCGGAAATCCCATATCATCGAGGCGTTTCATCATCTTGAACGTCATGTTCACGCGCAGGTCTGTGGGGGGTGTCACGATGATGGGAAGACTCAGTGTCGCCGCCACTTCGACCTGACGACAAAAGAGGTCCCATTGCAATGCCTGGTCCCGCCAGACACCGATTTCCCCGACGGCGACGACGCCTTCGGCCGCCAATAACAGCGGCAACTCCCGCCAGAACTCGTGATGAGTCCTGCGCGGTCGTTGCTGAGGCAGGATTCCGAGCGCGGTGTAAGTTCGAATCCCCATCCGTTCGAGCCGCATGCGCTCGCTACTAGAGAAGTCGCGCAGGTAAGAAACCAACTCATCCGCGGTTTGCACCACGACGTCGGGATTCCCACTTATGACGGCGTGAGTCGTGCCGAAATAGGCGAGGTTGCGCAGATCATCATCAGGCCGAGTGTCGCTACGAAGCTGAGCATCAAAAAAACGCACGTCAGCTCCACTCAAGCGGCCAATCCCGCAATGGAGGCGCGGAATTCCGCCATTCTCCAGACTTTCCGCCCTCTTTTGAGACCAGGTGGAGGTCGCTCACGACCATCGCTTTGTCGAGTGCTTTTGCCATGTCGTAGATGGTCAGACACGCTGTCGATGCGGCGACCAATGCCTCCATCTCGACGCCTGTCTTGCCATTGCACGTCGCGGTCGCCTGAACCGCAATGCCGTCTTGCATGGGCGCGAACATGACCTCGACGTGGTCCAAGGCGAGTCCATGACACAAGGGAATCAAGTCAGACGTCTTCTTGGCGGCCATGATTCCAGCCAGCCGAGCCGTGACAAGCACCGAACCTTTGGCGATTCGGTCTTCCGTTATGGCTGCAAGGGTCTCCGGAGCCATCCCGATGAAGCCACGGGCGCGGGCAATACGCGGATTTGCCCCCTTGCCGGAAACGTCCACCATGTGGAC
>JBFFMO010000587.1:0-3753 GCA_041554035.1 Allomicrovenator sp.
CGATGGAAATCATGGTCGTTGGTGTGGGAGACGCTTTCTCGGAGAAGTATTGGGGCACGAGCTTTTTGGTCCGCACGCCCGGCAATCTTCTGGCAGTCGACTGCCCGGACTCCTACTTCAAGGCCCTTAAAAGCTCAGGCTTTGGCCTTAGAGTCGACGATCTTGACGGCCTTTTCCTTACCCACCTGCATGGCGACCACGTCAACGGGCTCGAGATGACTCTGGCCTGGCGGAAATTCGTCACCCAGAAGCGCCTCCGGATCTTCACCACGCCAGAGGTGGCCGAAATCTTATGGGAGGGACGGCTGAAAGCGTCTCTGGGTACGATGTATGACGGCCAAGAATTCGTGCCCATGGTCTTGGACGATTACGCCGAAGTCGTGGTCATCCCGTGGGGCGAACCCACCGAGCTTTTTGATGGTCTCAGAATCGAGACCAGACCGACCCTCCATCATATTCCGACCGCTGCGCTGCGTTTGACCTATCAAGCCCGCATCTTTGCCCACTCCTGCGATACGGCATTCGACCCGGATTTGATCCGGTGGTTAGGCGAGTCCGATCTCTTTTTTCACGAGGCCAATCTGGGGCCTGCCCACACACCCATCGCGCGCCTCGAAGAACTGAAGCAGAATATTCGTGAACGCATGCGAATCGTTCACTATTCGGACCACATCGATGCCAGTGATCATCCCAGCGTCAAATTTGCGAAGGAAGGGCAGATGTTCGACCTTCGCTAAAGCTGTTTATTTTGACCCCTTCTTGGAACTGCTGTTATGTTTCGAGAAAGAAGGTCTCTGGTGAGTTCGGGTTTGCCGCGGCAAATCAGTCAAACGTTTTCCCTCGTTTTGGAACGTGGTGTCGATCGACATACCCAAAAAAGAATACGGCCGAAATTGGACGGCAGCCGAAGTGGCCGAGTTTGTACGAAACACGTACAACCGCGACGCCATTCTCCTGACGCTTCTGAATTTCGCCTCCGCCCAAATGAGGCAACGTTGCGTCCTGATCGTGGGAACCGACAGCGTTCAGGGCCATTGTGTCGCCGAATGGCCGGACATGCCCGATATCGAGCAATTGCGGAAGATTCGGGCACCGATCGACCCCACGGCAAACCTACACATCAATGAATTTCTTCAGGGGACGGCCGAAAGTCTGGGCCTCAAATCCTGGTTCGACAGCATTGAAGTCGTCCCTCCCACGGTGTTGGCGTGTATCCCCATCGCAATCGGCGGACGAGTTGCCATCGCTTTGATTGGAGACCCTCTGCCTTCGGCTGATACCGGAGCATTGAGCGAAATCGGGTCTGTGATTGGGACTCAACTTGAACATCTGATCAAATTGGCCAAAGCGGGCTCCCTGCCAGCAGCGGCTGATCGCATTCCGGAGATCCCAGCCGCGGCAAAAAGCCGAGAGGCACAAAAGGCCGCCGACGAGTCCTCCACTTTTCCGTTTGCGGAAGCTCAGTCTGAACACTCGGTGGAAACAGGGCACGACGCTGACCGCACGATGGAAGGGCGCCGCAGAGATCTCCTCGGATTTCCTTTTGGAGAGGCGCAATCGGAGTTTTCCCAAGGCGGTGAGGACTTCGAACGCGACAACCAGGTACAAACCCACAGCAAACACAGACCGGTGGTGATTCCAACGGCTGATTTCGATAGCGACGAACCGGACGAAGAAGACCCTGAAATCCAAGACGAGAACGCAGAGTCTCCAGCAACCTTGCACGGTGGTTTCATTCCGGGTGCGAGCGAAGTCTCTCTGGCACTTGCGGTGGAAGATGAGAGCGCCTCCGAGGCGGGGTCAGCTTCAGACGAAGAAGATGTGGCAGCAGAGGAAAGCGAAGAACCTGCTCCGGAAGTCGCAGCAGTCGACGCGGCCATGGGTACGTTGAAGGGCTTCAGCATGTCCATGTCAGCCTCTGGGTTGTTTGACGAGGATGTGGCGGCGGCCCAAGCTCCTGTGAGCGAAACGCCGGAAGTAGCAGAAACACCGGAAGAACAAGAAACGCCGGAACAAGAAGAAACACCGGAAGAACAAGAAACACCGGAAGAACAAGAAACGCCGGAAGAACAAGAAACGCCGGAAGAAGAAGAAACACCGGAAGAAGAAACACCGGAAGAACAAGAAACACCGGAAGAAGAAGAAACACCGGAAGAAGAAGAAACACCGGAAGAAGAAGAAACACCGGCAGAACAAGAAATACCGGAAGAAGAAACACCGGCAGAGGCACCGGGCCGAGAAGTCGTGCCAGCGCAGGAAGAGTCGGTTTCTGACTCTCAGCAACATTCAGTGGCGCACGCTCCGTCCAACGCCACCGTTTTTGGACTTCCGCTGGCGACCCCATCGGCGCCAGCCCCAGCGATCAATGCGTCGTCGACCGTCTTTGGACTGCCGTTGATGCCCATGGACGACTCCCCGGCGACTGCCGAGCCGCCTGCCCTAGAGGCCGAAGAGATTAGCACGCCTGAGCCGGTCGAAAGTTCGACACCAGCCCAGGTCGATGTTGAGCCTGTCGAGAAACCTGTGAGCGCGGAAGAGCCCGTCTCTAACGCCCAAGACGTCGTTGGAATCATCCCTGACGATGACGATGTGGTCCTGATGACCCCGCAAGAAATCGGCGATGAGTCCTCCAATCGGACGTTGATGGGAGGCATTGAAGCTCAAACCCAAATGCAGCAGGCGATGGCCCAACGAGTGGGCGCGGACACGATGCGTGGTGGTATCGAATCGATCGCTTTCGAACCAGAACCGGAGCCCGACGAACCGTCTCCTCCTGAAGAAGAACGTGGGGTGATTCCGGGGGCTTTGATCTTGCGAGGTGCCAGAAAGGCAGGCCGTCGCTCGGGACAACACAAGACCATCAAGAATGAAGCGCCACCCGCAACTCCGGCCCCTATGCCTGCCATGACTCCCGACGGCACGAGCAGAGGTGGCCCCATGCCCTCGCGTGGCGCCGGACAAACCCTTGAATTGGGCCGGGAGCCGTCAAATAGCACGCGTATGGGCATGGTCGACGAATGGCCCTTACCAGACGCCCCGGAAACAGCGGATGACTGGCTGGATGACTTTGCGGACGACCATCCCTCAAGTGGGGATAAGCTCGCGGATGTCACGGACAGGCCCCGAATTCCGACACCTGTGCAGGACCTCGACGACGATCCTCGAACGATCCCTCCCGAAGCGCTCGAACGGATTCTTGAGAGCGGACCTCTGGATATCGAAGTTCAAGAGTCGTTTATGCTCCTCGACTCTCGTGACCAACGGGTTGCCTTTCAGGCCGCCGAAAGCGTTGCGATGGCTGGAGAAGCGGTTCTGGAAGGCCTGGCAGCCATGTTCCCGGGTCGACTTTTTGTCGACCGGTATCAGTACACCGCCGATACCTTACCATCGGTGGGCGACCACGGTCCGGTGCTTCGAGCACTGGTGAGACTGGGTGCGGCTTCGTTACCTGTCGTGCGCTCGTTCATCGACCACACAAGTCCAGAAGCGAGATTCTACGCGGTCTTCCTGCTCACGCAGATTTCGGCAGAAGGACTCTTGCCCCATCTCCTGCCACGACTCTTCGATCGTGATCAACAGATTCGGCAAATCACGCGCTCCATCGCCCTAAGCTACCAAAACGCCCCGAATTTTGGGTCGGCCATTCTTGGCCCCCTCCATGAACGATTGAAGTTGGCGCAAGACGAACTTCAGGTCGACGTGTGCACTGAAGTCCTGACTCGACTGCGAAATGTCGACGCGATTCCCTTGCTC
>JBFFMO010000588.1:0-3749 GCA_041554035.1 Allomicrovenator sp.
CCCAGGGTGAATGTGACGGGCATCAGGTGCCGTAGGCCACCCAGACGTCGCGTATCACGTGTGCCAGCTTCGTGATCGACGATCCCAGCCGTCATAAATAACGCCGCCTTAAACGCTGCGTGGTTCATGATGTGAAAAAGCGCCGCAACGGTCGCCAATTTGGTGCTGAAGCCAAGCAACGCCGTAATCAAACCCAGATGCGAGATGGTCGAGTACGCCAACAGACCTTTGAGGTCGTCTTTGAAGAGGGCGACGTAGGCGCCAAAAACCAGGGTCACCAGTCCAACGCCCGTGACCAGATAGAACCACATGTCGCTGCCTGACAGGGCCGGGTGCATTCTGGCCAGCAAAAACACTCCTGCCTTCACCATCGTCGCCGAATGCAGATAGGCGCTCACCGGTGTGGGGGCGGTCATCGCGTTGGGCAACCAGAAATGAAATGGGAATTGCGCCGATTTGGTGAACGCCCCAAGCAAAACCAGGATGAGAAGCGCCGGATACATGGCGTGCGAAAGGATGATTTCGTTCGAGGCCAATACATCGCTGAGTTCATAAGACCCCACGACATGACCCAAGATCAAAACGCCGGCCAGCAAGGCTAGACCGCCTCCGCCCGTGATCGTGAGCGCCAACCTTGCGCCTTTGCGGGCTTCGGGAAGATGGCTCCAATACGCGATCAAAAAGAACGACGAGATGCTGGTGAGCTCCCAGAACATGACCATGAGCAGCAGGTTTTCGGACAAAACCACGCCCAACATCGCCCCCATGAACGTCAGCAACATCGCATGAAAGGGCCCGATGGGGTCGTCTTCAGACAGGTAGAATCGGGCGTAGAGCAGGACGAGCAGGCCGATTCCCAGAATCAGAATGCTGAAGAGCAATCCCAATCCGTCCAAACGCAAAGAGAAATTCAGATTCAGCGCAGCGACCCAGGGCCAAGAGTCCACAAAGACTCGACCAGCCAGGACATCGGCGGCGCGCGAGAAAAGCAGGCCGAGTGATGCGGCGGCTGCTGTCGTGGCCACGAGTGTGCTGGCTGTTCGGCTGTATCGCTGAGCGATCCACGCCGGCACGATGGCGAGAAACGGTAACAGGATGGCTAAGAGTGTCGTCATGAGGTGGCGGCCCTTCGTTAGTCTTCCCGTTCAAAGTCGGGTTTGATGAGATGCACTTATCATTAATTCGGTTCGCTGGGCATCATCGCGAACACAAATAAACAAAAAATTAGGCGCCCGAGCGCTCTGAGAGACTTTTAAGCACGTTGTCGCCGTGCTCTTTGAAATTCCTTTCGGAGGCGAAGATGGCCTCGACGCGCCCTTTTTCATCCACAAGATAGGTGACGCGTTTTGCCACGGGCAGCAGCATTCGTTTCAGGTCGAATTTCTTGGTGATCACGGCATCAGGGTCGGCCAAGATCGGAAAATCCGCGCCGGTTTCTTTGGCAAATTTGCACTGTTTGTCCAAGGGGTCGATGGAAATGCCCACGACTTGAGCCCCGAGCTCGCGGATCTGAGGCGCAAGCAGCGCAAAGTGTCGCGTTTCAATCGTGCATCCCGATGTAAATGACTTCGGGTAAAAAAACAAAATGAAGGGTTTTCCTGCCAAGTCGGCCTTGCTCAGGGTGCCGCCTGTGCTGGCTGGTGCGGAAAAATCTGGTACGGCGTCGCCCACCTTTAACATGTTGACCTCTTAAATTGCGCTGCGCCTTATGATGCCGTCGCGACGTTTTGGTTGCAGCGCCTCACTCTTTGGAGTGTTTGTGCACTGGTGTTTTGGTTGTGGTGACCATCTCGACAGATAGATGTGGACTCACTACCAAAGGACTTCTTCGCCCTCATCGTCATCGACTGAGGATGCCCCGCACTCTGGCGCCGATAGGCCTGCTGCGATCGAGGTCAAACTTCGGATACGACCTTCGAGTGCCACCGCATCCGAGATGACGTCACCGTACTCATAACGAAGCTCACCTGCTGCGATCTGATACGTGCCGTCACTGAGCAGAGCCAATTCCGACAAGCTTTGGGTGATATGCGATTGCTGGGCCCATTGACGAATCTCGTCCTCGTTTTTCCCCTTCACCATCAGCTTCGGGTCGAGTTCCGGAATCCCAAGCTGAACGTCTTGAGAACCCAGGTATTTTGTGACCTTGCTCAGAAACCCTTCGGCTGCAATCCATAGTCCGGCCGGCAAATTATCGGCCAACCTGAGGATAAAGACGGTGTACTCGGTCCGTGACTTTCCTGAACCGCGGACTTCGACTTGGACGCTCAGGGCGACGCCTCCAACCATTCCGCTGATTTTCTCCCCGTCGTACATCAGGCTCAGTGCTTCGGCGGCCAGCGTCCATGCGGCCACGCGCTTCTTCTTGGCGTTGGCCTTGACGAAGCTCACGAACGCTACAAATCCGACCAAGACCGCCACAAAAATAAAGAAATCCATGAACCTCTCGTCGGACAGTCTCGTGATGATGACACGTCTAATTACCAGATATTTCCGTGGTCTTCATCCGCCCCAATGGACGACTCCGACGAGATTAGAGCGGGGGCCGTGCCTCGCGAAAAGTCCTGCGCGATGCCGACCAACTCCCGAATCAGGTTTTCGAGTTTGTCAGCATTGGCCATCGTTCCTCGTCGCTCGAAAGAAAAATGACGTTTGGTGAGATGAAACGAGTAGCCCTTCAGGCCGACCAGTCGCCGCAACCCCTTCACTACGTTAGGCCTTTGCGCCCACATGCGAATTTTGTTTTCGTCAGGCGCCGTGACCAGCAATTTGGGGTCAAGTTCGGGCAACCCAAGTTGCACATCTTCGGCGCCAATCAACTTATTGACTTTATCCAGGAGGTTTTCGGGCTGGATCGAGATTCCAAATGGCAGGTCGCCCACCATATCGAGCACGACAACCGTAAAATTCTGTTGAGATTTTCCAACCCCACGCGTGATGACTCGGACCGTGAGCCGCACCCCGTCGAGAGACCCGTTGATGACGTCGCCAGGAAACGCCAGTCCTAAGCGCTTGGCCGCCAACGTCCACGCCGCATTATGCCGCTTCGCGTCAAAAACATGTGCGAAGAGCGCGAACCCAAAGAGGGTGACGACGCCGGCGATGAAGAGTGGGAATTCCATGAGGTCTCGTTGCGGGCAAATCACCGAGTGCCCGCTGCTTTCAGCGGGGCCAGGGCGGTTTCGCCGCTGAGTGTGACGTCAACAACCGGGCGGCGTCCAGCCGTTTCCATACTTCCATTACGGGAGCGTTCGCCGCATGCTGTTTCGCAAATATTTAGTTTAAGGCGAAAAAATGTACACACGTTCACCAGGCAATACCTCGCTGTTATTGGCGTTGACTCTCTTTGTTGGGTGCAGCGCCACCCCGGTTTCCCAACCCGATAAAGAGCCGCAAGCCATGACCATCGAGCAACCCGCGCAGTTGTTTGACCAGACAACACCTGCTGGCCAACAGCTCAGCTGGGTGCTCGGGCATATCAACGAGCCCTCGCAGACGGTAACGCTGGAGGAGCTCGATCAACATTTCGACGCGACGTTCAAAGCGCAAGTGCCGCCGGCTCAGATGCAGCAGGTTTTTGGGCAGTTGGCGGCGGGATACGGCCCTTTTGTCGTCACTCAAACCAAAGCCAGTCAGCCCGAAGGCCTCGTCGTACAGGTCAAAACCAAGACCGACGAATTGTGGATCATCAGCATTGCCGCGAAACTTGAAGCACCTCATGCCATCACGGGCCTGCTCTTCCAACCCGA
>JBFFMO010000589.1:0-3742 GCA_041554035.1 Allomicrovenator sp.
GTTCGCCGAGGGAGCGGAAGGGGATGATCTCGTCGATTCGGCCCACAAACTCGGGTCTGAAGAACTTCTCGACGGCACCCATATAATGCTGGACCTCGGCCTTTCGCACGGAGTCGTCGGTTTTGGACGAGAATCCAAGGCTTGAGGGGCCGCCGGCGCCTAAGTTGGACGTCATGATGATCACGCAGGAGGTCAACGAGACGGTCTGCCCAAGCGCGTCCGTGAGTCGTCCCTCGCCAAGAACCTGCAACAAGAAATCGAAAACATTCGAATGCGCTTTCTCGATTTCATCGAGCAAGATCACCTGGAAGGGCTGTTCACGAACTCGGCGAACCAACTCCCCTTGTTCCCCTTGATAACGTCCAACGAGTCGCCCGGCTGACCATGGGTCTTGATACTCGCTCATGTCGAATCGAGTCAGGCGATCTTTGGCACCAAAGAGCCATTCGGCCAGTGATAACGCGGTCTGCGTCTTACCGACACCTGTGGGGCCCAGGAACAAAAAGCTGCCAAGGGGGCGCGTTGGGCTGTTGAGCCCGGCTCGAAGCGTCGTTACGAGACGGACGATGGCGTTCACGCCTTCGGGCTGGTCGAAGATCTGGTTTTGAAAATGGGTTCGCATGGCGCCGACTTCAAACGCCGACTTGGGATCGAGCAAGTCGCGCGGCAGGCCGGTCATGGACGCGTAGGCATCCAGCGCGTGTTCTGGCAAAAGGATCGGTCGGTCTTCGCCGGCGACGATATCCGCTTTTCGCGCATGGGTTCTCGCCATGCGTTCGGCGAGTTCAACGGCTGGGCCTGGAAGGGCTGCGGATGAACGAAATCGTGCGGTGAGTTCGAGGATGCTTGTGCGAGTTTCCGCGGCCAGGCGGACATTGAATTCCCGTCCGAGTCGGAATGAGACCCGGTCGAGAACGATGTCGGTCTTGGCAGCCGACATGCCTTCCACAGGCAAGCGACGAAGGGCGCGCAGGAAGCTCGGGTGGGATTGTTCGGCCCTTGCGATCTGCTCTGGTCTGGCCTCGGTGATGATGACCAGATCGCCCGAGAGCATATGGGGCAGCAACATGCCGGGGATGCCCTGGCTGTGCTTTTCGTTTCCCGCGGTCTCTAACAATTCGATCAGGTTTTCGGCGAAGAGGATCGCGCCACGTTCCTTGACCTCATCGATCAAGGCGATCACGCGTTCTTGCCATTGTCCAAGGTAACGCATGCCTGCGATCAGCCGTCCGCCGCTGATCTGCCAGACGGGGACGTCTTGAAGTTCGTCGGGAGCCTCGCCCTTGACGATGCGGTAGACGGCTTCGTGAACGATGGCGGTTTTTCCAACGCCTTGAGGGCCCGTCAGCAAAACACTTCGTTCGGCCGGTTCGGACAGATAGTCCAGCAGCGTCTCGACTTCGGCGCGGCGCTCGAAGGCACGTGGCGCGTCTTTTCGGGCGACCCGTTTATTGACGAGTTCTCCCACGGCGTTCAGCGTCGCAGCGCTATCTTCTTCGGTGGTTTCGGAGGCTTTCTCGGGTTTGAATTTGAGCGTCATGCGCTCAATGCGTGCCCGCGAGATGCGGTCGTTGCCTGCGGCCCGAGTAAGGTTTTCGCCAAGTCCGCTGAACGCTTCGAGCCGGCCATAGGTGGGCACACGATCGCGAAGGTGTTCTGCGCTGACGGATTCCAGCTCATCAAGATGTCGTAGCGGGAATTGAAGGCTGAGTTGCGGCAGGTGAACCACGAAACCAAGCGGCTTGCGTTCGCACACGGCAAAGAGGTTCAGGTCCAACTCCACGAGTCTGCCACGCTCGGCGGCGGGGAGCTTCAGTCGCAGATGGCGGACCATGATCTCGTGGTCACCGAGTTCGACCGCGAACCTGCTTGGATTCTCACGAAGGAGTTTCTCCGCGAGCCCCTTGAGGTTTTCGAGTGCGTGTTCAGAGGTGTCTGCCAGGGCAGATACTTCGGGATCTCCAAGAACCTGTGCGAAAACAAAGTCATCGCGGTGGTCGATAAAGACGTTGAGTTGTCTGAGTTGTCGAGCCATGCATGCGGTTTACAGCGCAGAGCCAGTGTGGGTCAACGCAGAGTCGATAACCCGAGGAACTTCTCGAAGAGTGAGATGAAAAAAGCCTCGGATCTCGCTCGCCCGGATTTGGTATCGAGTCCGGGTTTTTCAAGCCAGTGGGGTTTGACCCGGCCGGTGATATGCCAGGTCGAAAATGACGCGACCAGAAACACGACGAAGGCGCGCGTGTCGAAATCTTCGACCAGTCCGCGGTCGATCAACGACCGAAATTTCGAGTCGATTTGGGAAATGGCGAGCACCTGCAGTTCTTCTTCGAGGACGATCACGTCTTCAGAACCTTCGAGCATTCGGAAAAGAGTCATGCGCACAAAGGGCAGGCTGCTCTCGATGAAGTCGTGCATCGCGACCACAAAATCATCGACCAGAACGCTAAGCGCTTCGCGCGATTGCACGGCTTCGAGCTCGTTCAAAAACGGAGAAATCACGCCCAGAAACTCGTGATGCCCGATGCGATAGATTTCCCCGAACAGCGCCTGTTTGTCGGCAAAATGGTATTTCAGCGTCGCGATATCGATGGCCGCAGCGGCCGCGATCTGGCGCAACGACGTGGCCTCGTACCCAGAGGTAGCGAACATATTTGTGGCGGCCTCGATCACGCGAACCTGAGTTGCCTGACCGTTGGCGCGAGTAGCTTTTTGGCGTGCCATTTGGACTTCCTACCGTGATTTGACGAATTCCATCACATGATGGACTATTAATCCAACGCATGATTGATTAACGAGCTGAGCAACCTGGGAGAACCCATGCGGTTGAGAGTCTTTCTACCAGACAGCCTGCGGGTCGTCGCTCAACGTTTAGAGGCCGACATGTCGGCCCTTCGACGAAGCGTCAGCGAACCTCGTCATAAGATCACGGTCCCGAGGTCTGGAGGGGGCGGGCGCCCGATGGCGTCGGTTCTGCGCAGGGTTCCCGCTCACGTGGTCGCCGAAAAGAAGCTGGGATCGTTTCGGGTGAGTTTCGAAGACGGGGCCCATTTTGTGGTGGGCGTCGACGAGACCATTTTGCAGGCCGGTTTGCGGGCGGGATTGGACCTTGAGTTCAGCTGCACGCTGGGTGGATGCGGGGCCTGCATGCTCGAGGTGGTGCAGGGAGAAGTCACTTATGAAGACCGCGAGGCCGTGTGCCTGAGCGACGAAGAAATTGAGGATGGGTGGTGTCTGGCATGTGTCGGGCGGCCCTCGAGTCCACTGCACTTAAGACGATAGGAGAGCCGATGATGCACCGCGTGGCGAAAATGATGGACCTGATGCCGGTTCATGTTCGGCGAAAAGTAGAGCCCCTGCTTGAGGTGGTCGACATGCTGTCCGCGGTTCAGAACACGGGCGTGATGGCGGGTTTTTTGCCGTCGTTCGCACGTGGCTTTGTATTGCGTCTTGGCGAGCTTCCCACCACCGATATGGTGTCTGGTCACGCGGCTCATTTTGATTGGACGTACACGTCTGATTTTCCGGAAATGCGCGATCTCTACTCACGCGCCAAACAGGGGCAGTGGGACGGTGAGGTGGATTTGGATTGGAGCATCGACGTCGATCCGCGCAGTCCAGACGTAAAACTAATCCCTGACCATTTCATAAGTCTGGATCGCGCGGCGGAGTACGGAATTCGACTGAATAGCAAAGAGAAACGCGCTTTGCTGCACGATATTTCGGCCTGGATGCTCTCGCA
>JBFFMO010000590.1:0-3738 GCA_041554035.1 Allomicrovenator sp.
ATCCGGGCTCTGGTCGCTGAATTGCTCACGGTTTGAGCCACGCGCATTGCTGTCCTCGCCGGGGGCGCCCACGACGATTCTGTTGCCGCTGATAGCGACGGCATGACCGAATCGGTCGCCTGATTGGGCGTTAGAGGCTTTCAAGTACGCCTGCTGCACCCACACGCCGTTTTCACGCACGAAGACGTAAGCCGCGCCACTGGCAGGCTCGTCGTTGTTATTCTGGTCGCCGTTGATCCCAGTGGCCTCGCTGGCTTCGCCTGGAGCGCCGACCACAAGGGTGTCGCCGTCTAAGCCGACCGAGTGGCCAAAAAGATCGCCGGCTTCAGCGTTCGAGGCTTTCAGGTAGCCTTGGTCGAATTGGTCGCACGTGATGGAAAACCCGTAATCACAGGGCTCAACACAAGCGTCGGAGTTATGCTCGAAATTCACCAGACCGGGCGCGCATCCAGTACAAATGCGGTCGGCAAACGCCGTCGGTTCCGACACGACCCGGTCGTCGAATTCACAAATCGTATGCAGCTCACACGGCGTCGCGGGATCCAGGTCGTGGTCCCAACTGAATAAATTGCAGGCAGACTCTTTGTTGGATCCGTCGCAAAAAGTGCCGGCAGCACAGGGCTCGCACGTGACGTCATGGTCATGATTTGGCGCGATGACAGGCTGATATCCGGGCATGCAATCGCTTCCCGTCACGCAGACATGTTGGTTGATTTCGTCCGTATAGGTGTTTCCAATACATGGTGCGCACTCTCGACGGTTCGGCTCATCCACAATCACAAATTGCCCAGGGGCACAGATATTTTTGGGAATGCAGGGCCCACCACCTTCCGACCGGGAGCCTGCGGCACACTCAACACATGTGACGTCCTCGGTCGTGGAACCGCCGAGGCTACCTTCGCCAAAGCTGCAGCGTGACCATGTCCTGCAGGGCGAGTACGGGGAGCCATCGTGGTCCCACGTGCCGGGGTCGCATGTGTAGGTCGTTGGGGTGCCGATTGGATCGTCGGGCGATGGCTCACCAAATTTTGTGGCCAAATCGTCGCAACCAAGCGTCAGAAGCATCGACAAGAATAGAATTCCAACGCGCATAAAACCCCCAATCAAGAAATCGGCAACATGACGCGTAATCACGCGTTAGCCACAACGCACGGACCATGCCAAGGTTCTTGCACGGCCTAAAACTTCAGGTCTGGCCAACGATTGCCACCAAGTCAAACAACCTTCGATATTCAACCTGACAAAGCCAAGGTCCAAACTGGAGTAGCGTTCGTCCGAATCGTGGAGTGTCCGTTCACCAGTAGAGGCGGCTCAAGGCGACACTTGAACGGGCGGAGGAGCAACGAGCCCCTGGTGAGGAGCCGAAGGCCGCGGCGGCATCTGGAAAAACTCAATCGCAACGACTTTGAGCGACTTTCGAGGCGTCGATAACAACACGATGCGCTTTCTGGCCGCCAGGCCCGATGCCACAGCACTAGCGACACACTGATCCATCTGGTCTTGAGGCTTCCGTGCGCCCCCCATACACGGCGAGTCGTTCATCACCCTCACCTCCAGCCGCTTAGGGGTGCGAAGAATTTCCAGCATACGACCCGCACTGATGTCCACCCGGACATACTGACTGTAAGTATCCGTGGAGACGACCACGTCAATCACGTCGGCCTTGGCATCGGCGTCGAATTCGCCAACCTCCCAGACCAACACATTGGCCTTGAAGTCGAATTCTTTGAGTTCAGCGACGGCCTCCTTCCCAAATTTTCGTTGCAAGCTTTTGAACGATTTGAACACCCGAACTTTGACCTTACCGTCGGATTTTATGGAAATTCCGGCGGGCGGCTCAGCTGCAGAAATGCTTGGAAATGCCGCAAAGGCGAGAAAAAGAATCAGGATAAATCGGCGCATGGGAGCTCAAAGGTCGCAAGTTTTGTACGTGTTACTGACGTCGAGGACCTTCGCAAATTCAATTGGTGGCACGAAAGATCAAATCAGATCACCAACGAAACCCGACGGTCGCGTTCATGCCGCCCGGTGTGGGATTGAACCCTACCGCTAAATCCGTGGAGGCGGACACGTGATAACCGATAAGACCTCCGACGATTGAGAGTGCCGGGCCAAGGATAACCGCCCCAATCACCGGTACATCGCCGCTGGCAAATGCGGTAGGCAGCGCCCCCAAAACAAAACCTCCGAGGCTGCCTGACAACGTAGGTAGGAAACCCCCGTCACCACCAAAAGCGTCACCCACCAGGTCCAAGGTCAAAGCCCCGACCAGTGGCATGGAGAGTGCCGAAATACGCATCGCTGTAACGTTACCTTGGGTTCCTAACGCCGTCCCGAGAACGACCATCCCTCCAAGCAAATAGACTGTAGCCGACGTCACCAGCGTTTGCGTGACGACCGTGCCACCATCCCAGGGCTCCCAAGAAGGTTGCTCAGTCTGGATACTGGCTGAGGTTTCAGCTTGAGCCTGAGCGGGTAGCGAGGCGAATGTCAGCATTGAAATCAGAAGAATGTGAATCACGTTTTTCATGGTCGTCCTCCACCGAGTTAAGAACACGGTATCGGCTGGCCACAAAGATTTCGACTTACAACGCCTTACAACCGATCTGGTGGCTCCCACAAGATTTCATCATGGGATGACGTTCACGGGCGGATTGGAGGCCACAAAATCGGCGAAGCTCGAAAAATGGCCTCCCGTGAGCATATGGGTGGCTTGCCAATCATTGGTGATGCGTTTTGTGACGCTATAACCGACGTCGCCATAAACGCCCCAATCCGGCGGTCCATAACGCTTATCGGCACCGACATTGATCACGAATTTCGCCAAATCACGATCGTCGACGCCCTGGACATCGTATTTGACCAGGCGACTAAAAACCTGGGTTAGCTGCGCCACAACCGGCTGGCCCACCGTGTCTTGAATATTCTTGATGCTGGTCGTCCCCCAGCCATGGTCCCAGTAGGCATAAGCCGGAATTGAGAGTCTAAAACCGTTCGCAGACAACCCCTTGCGGACTTCGTAGCTGTTATTGGGCTGACGCACGTTAGCGTCGATCGTGGGGCAGCCCAGGTCCCCGGGAAACGCATCATCGGGATTAGGGAAATTATAGCCTTCGTTTTGCTTGTCCTCGAAGGCCAGATACCAGGTCCCATCGGCCAATAACCACCAGTTGCGAATGGTGCCAATCTCGACCGCGGTGTTCACCGACGTTCCAATGCCCAGTCCACATCCATTCTGCGTCACGGCGGCCTCCCTGGCGACGACATACCAGGGGTCGGTAAACTCGACGTCCATGCTCGCATAGTCTTTCAGAATCGGCGCCTCATACATGTCGTAATAGGACACGAGCCCCTCAGGTACGGCCGGATTTATGATGTCGCTGAAAGGGATATGGACGTCGTTCCAGATATCAAGCGCCGTGGGTGCGATGATGCCGTCTGAAGCCGTCTCAACAACCTGAACGATGCGCGACACGGGAACCGCTTCGTTGCCAGCAGAGTCGCGGACATCGTAGGTCACGGTGTACGTACCACCAAGATTCGGGTCGACCGGATTATGGGTGACGATGGCCCGGCTGATATCGCCGTCGACTTCATCCCAAGCGGTCGCGCCCTCATCGATATAAGGCGAGCCTGCGACGAGGGTGACGGGCGTTGAACCCACAAGCGTAATCACCGGCGCTGTTGAGTCGGCGCCATTATTGGCCGTGCCGACATCACCTGTGTCTTGTTCCAGGC
>JBFFMO010000591.1:0-3734 GCA_041554035.1 Allomicrovenator sp.
CGATGGATGTCACGCGGCAGCACGAGGCGGAGAAGGCAAGCAAGGAATCCGACCTCAGATGGCGAATTCTGGCCGAGAACGCTCCCGACATCATCAGCGTCATCGACGCTTCCCACTCGATCACATTCATCAATCACACCGAATATGCCCGACTGGTCGACCCCACCCAACGCGTCTACGACTTCATCTTGCCGGAACACCGCGAAGTCGCTCGCCAGGCCATCGAAGCCTGTTTCAGGGGCGAACCCCAAGAATACCAATCTTCGGTCCAAGCCGAGGATCAATTGCGCTGGTTCGAAAACCGGCTCGCGCCGCTGGAAGAAGACGGTGTTGTCTCCGCTGTGATCATCATCTCCACCGACATCACCAGCAAAAAGAGGGCCGAGGCTGAGGCCATTGAGCGCGAAGCCCAGTCTCTGCAGGCGCGAAAACTAGAGAGTCTGGGACTGCTCGCGGGGGGAGTCGCGCACGACTTTAATAATCTTCTTGTGGGCATGATGGGCTACGCCGAGCTCGCACGTCTGCAATTGCCTGAGGGTCATGCATCTCATCCAAGCCTCGATGGGATTGAAGCGGCAGCGACTCGGGCAGCGGAACTTTGCGACCAGATGCTTGCGTACGCCGGCAAGGGTCATTTCGAAATGCGGACGATAGACCTTTCGAAACTCACCGCAGACTTTGCCCAACTCCTCTCGGTCTCGCTTGGTCGAAACCTGACCTTGGAGCGAGAGCTGCCTGAAGACCTATGGCTTGTCGAAGGCGACAGTGCACAGCTCCAGCAAGTGGTGATGAATCTGATCACGAACGCTGCAGATTCGATGGCGGGCGGCGATGGCGTGGTCACCATTCGCACCGGTTGCGGTTATTTCGACACACACGCTTTGGGCAAATTTCCCCTCATTCAACCGCTTGGCCCCGGCGAGTACGTGTTCTTGGATGTCTCGGACACCGGCTGTGGCATGGATTCCGAAACCCTGAGCAAAATGTTTGATCCGTTTTTTACGACCAAAACAACGGGACGCGGCTTAGGGCTTGCATCCACGATGGCGACCATTCGTGGACATATGGGTAGCCTGAGCGCACGCTCTCAGCGCGGCGTGGGTACAACGATTCGCCTCTTTCTGCCGCGTGCAGGTGACCAAGGGAAGCCCACGTTTGTCGCCCCAAAGGTCCCAAAAACCAAGCGGTCGGAACTTGGCGCAGGGCGTACGATTTTGCTGGGCGATGACGAGCCGAATGTTCTCAACGTAGCAACGGCCATGCTTGAGCATCTTGGGTTCAAGGTACTGCCGGTTCAAAACGGGCAAGCGGCTATTGACGCATACCGACTTCATCCCGAAATCGCTGCGGTGATGCTCGATGTGACCATGCCCGTCATGCGCGGCGATGCAGCCGCAGAAGCGCTGCGTCTTATCGATCCGACGGTGAAGATCATTCTGACGAGTGGCTACCATGATGAAGGCGTGGAAGAACCCGGCATACTCATCCTACCCAAGCCTTTTCGGATTTCGGACATGCATGCGGTTTTGGTTAGGCTCTTTGCGGACGACTCAGTCTCAGACTCGGTCGACCCGTAGAGCAGCGATTTGGTCGCCAATTTCAACGACCGTGATCCGAAGACCAAAATGGATGTGGCTGGCCGATTCTGCAAAGGCCATCAAATCGACCTGAAAGCTCTCGCTTTCCCCATTTTTAAGAACCCGGAAGTCCGCCCAAGCCTCAGTGTAAGGCTCCTCCTCGCCGTCAGGTCCCATCGTCGTGCCATGAGCGTGACTTGAGCCTAGAAAGTGCACCGCGACGCCATCAGGGCCCTCTAGGGACGCCACACTATCCAGAGAGAAGACCTCCCCCAACACAAAACGCCCGTTGGCCTCTTTCTGAATCATGAACGTCACCTTGAGTTCAGGCTCAAAATCCATCTGCTTCAACTGAAGAATGTAGCGATTGGCCCGCAAACCAAAGCCTTGATCCTCGGGCTTTGCCCTGCCGTCTGACGCGCAAATCGAGCCGTAGGGGTAGGACACGTCATCCCCCGCCTTGGCCAACATATCCCAATCCACCGCATCGTAAGAGCGGCGCGTGGCACGGCGCAGGCGCAGGCTCACGCCGTCCGGAAAACCTGCGACATCGCGTGGGCCCACGCTCAAGACCTGCCCGTAATCAGAGGCAATCCGGTGATTCACCCGCTCCTCACGATTGACGACAAAAGTCGCCCTGCCGGTTTCCCTATCTGTCGCAAGGACCTCGACGAGCAAATCGTCGATTCGCCAAAATCCATAATCCAGCCAGGCAAAATTCTCGCACTCATTCTTGTCTCCAAAAAAGAGTTCCACCCCGAAATGTCCGATGGCCGTTAAGGTCAAATCCTGCCCCGTGGGAAGCCTTAGGCGCTGCCCAAAGGTCGCCTCAAACGCCTTACCGAATTCGATCTTCCCGCTGCATATCTCGATGTCCTGAACCACGATTCTCACGCTGGAACGCGATTCGATCGATATCAGTTGAAAAGAGACTCCGCCCGCTCGGACCACATCCCCGACTCGAATTTCGACGTCTCGATAACGCTCACCGATCCAAACGTGAAGGCGAGCGACGGGAGCCTGGTTTGGATGAAAAAGGACGTCGCTGAGCTCGATCGCGCCACCGATCACGTCGATCTTCTGATGCAGCTGAAGTTCCAGTTCGAACATGCCTACGCCTCCTCAAAGATTCCGGATCGTAGCGTGTCGTCGCGATTCGCGAAACCCACCAAACCACTGATTCCACGGGCGTTATGCACACCTTTGCATCTCAAGATCCGCCGATGAATCGAGCGACGATTGACAGCTCGTCCCGCCCCTACGACTGAACATATGTAACCATCTATTTGGAGGCTTCATGACCGCACCCCTTGTCTTGCATTACGCACCTCGCACACGTGCATTCACCGCACTCTGGCTTTTTGAGGAGCTGGGAATTCCTTACGAACTGGAAAGCTTCGATTTGGCTTCCAACCATCACAAAACCGAAGCATTCATTTCGATGAACCCGATGGGCAAGGTCCCTGTCGTGGTCGATAACGGCATTCCTGTGTCGGAGCTTGGAGCCATCGCGATTTATCTTGCAGACAAATATCAGGACGCGGCGCTCTCCCCTGCCCTTGACAGCCCTGAGCGCGCCGACTTCCTGCGTTGGATCTTCTTTTCGAGCGCGATCATGGAACCCGCCTTTGGCGAAAAGTTCTTTAAATGGACCGTTCCAGCGCGCTCGGTGGCATGGGGTTCGTTTGATGACATGCTGCGCACCCTGCAAGCCGGCTTGGTACAAGGCCCTTACCTGCTTGGCGACATGTTTTCAGCCGCAGACGTGATTGTCGGAGCCACGACCAACTTTGGGGTGATGTTCGGCGCGATTCCAAAAGAAGACCCGGTCACCGGCTATTTGGCCCGACTGCGCGAACGCCCCGCTTTCAAGCGCGCCGAAGCCATAGAGGCGCGAGAAGGTGAACGTTTTCCGCAGGCCAAAACAACCTGATGGCCCAGGCGACTCAGTCGCTCCAAGAAAGCGGTTGACACGCGATTCGTCTTGTTGCAGCTTTATCCACCCGTTTTCGGGAAATTCCGGCTTAGCTCAGTGGTAGAGCAATCGGCTGTTAACCGATCGGTCGCAAGTTCGAGCCTTGCAGCCGGAGTTATAAAAAAGGCCCCGCACGAAAGTGTGGGGCCTTTTTTTTTGTGTTGTTTAGGGTGTTCAGCGCA
>JBFFMO010000592.1:0-3730 GCA_041554035.1 Allomicrovenator sp.
AAAAACATGTTCTGGCAGTCCGCTATCCGACTCCTGATGTACCAATCCCGCCCATCCACCCCGAGATTTCACCGAGTTGAAATTATAGCCCTCCCGGAACATTGCGGTCGCACTGGGCCGAATGCCGTACACCCGCTTGAGGTATCGATATGCCCCTACCAAAGGGTCTTTTTCGCGGACTTTCGTTAGTTCTTTGAGAATATCTTTGGCTTCAAAGTCGAGTTTAATCGAACATCCTTCTGGAAGTTCTGCATTGCCCTCTTCAATGAGTTTGCTGAATTTCGGCGCCGGATCTTGGAGGTTAAGCATCCAATGCATTCGTTCGACAAAAATGGAGTGATTTCCAACAAAGTCGATGACTTCCAGACGGGTTTTCCCGGGCGAAACCCTGAGCCCTCTACCCAGTTGTTGGAGGAAGACAACCTTCGATTCCGTGGGCCGCAAGAACAGAACCCGATCGACGGCTGGGATATCTACCCCCTCATTCAAAATATCGACCGCACATACGATATCGAGTTCACCCTCCGCTAGACGTCGCAGGCTTTCTTCCCGGTCGTCACCGCGATTTCCAGAGACGATTGCCGCTACCCTAAGGCCTATTTGTAGAAACCAATCACGCACAAATACTGCGTGCTGGATGGTGCAACAAAAGGCGATGGTTTTGAGCCTGGGTTCACCATGGATAACTTCCCACAGTCGCTCCATCCGCTCAGCGGTTTCTGTCGCGGTTGAGAGTTGTTCAGGTTCAAACCGTCCCGAGCGCCATGGAATGGGAGCGTAGTCGACCGTATCGGCAATCCCCGTATAGTGAAATGGGACCAGACGGCCAATGCCAATCCCCTCCATAATACCGACGTCGTCCACAACGTAATCGTTGAAAAGACTCAGAATATCGCCACCGTCAGCACGGTCAGGTGTCGCAGTAAGTCCAAGGAGAAAGCCTGGATCCAGAATTCTCAACAGCTTTTGATAAGAGTCTGCGGCGGCATGATGAACTTCGTCGATGATTACATAGTCAAAGTGCTCCGAGGCGATGCGTTCCAGCGCATCCGCACGTGCGAGCTTTTGAATTGAAGCAAAAACCAAGTCGCCATCCAGTAGTCCTTGATTGCCCGCAAACCACGAAAACGTCGCGTTTGGGTAGAGTTTTCGAAACGTATTGGCAGCCTGATTCAGGATTTCGACCCGATGCGCAACAAAGAGAATTCTGGGCATTTTATCGGGGGAAAACTGATGTACATCAAAGGCAGCGAGCCAGGTTTTCCCGAGTCCTGTGGCCATCACGGCAAGGGCACGACGATGCCCTTCTTCCCGGGCCTGAGCGAGCCCTTCTAGCATCCGTTCTTGAATCGAATGTGGACGCGGAACAGGCTGGCTGGGCTCTATGCACATCTCTCCCGGCGGGAGGTCAAACGTTTCTGTTGTGGCGAGTCTTTGACGATAATCTGCGACAAATTCGGGTGTAAGTACCTCTGCAAGTCCCCAGGTGTATTCATAAGCATCTCGAGCGGCCGCGAACGCCACCGGATCCGAGTGTTGGTCCACACGTAAGTTCCATTCGATGCCGTCGTTCAGCGCGGCATAAGACAGATTACTGCTGCCCACAAAAACGGCTCCACCACTCGGTGTTACGAACTGCCAAGATTTTGGATGAAACGATGCGACCCAGCTTCGGGCAATACGCACGTGGATTCGACCATTTGAGGTCGATTGCAGGTCATAGAGCCTGCGAACGGCGGCTTCTTGCGTAATGTGCAGATAGTCACTGCACAGAATACGCACCTCGGCATCGCGTTCGACCGCCGACAAAAGGCGAGATTCAATGAGCGCAATACCCGAATCTTGCACAAATGCAGCCAGAATATCGATTTGAGTGGCATGGGCGAACAGTGGATTTAGGTGTTTGAGAAAGGGGTCTTCGCCTCCAGTCGCGAGCGGTGAGGCTCGCTGGAGTTTGTAGTTTCCCTTCCAAGGGATGACGTGTCGGACTCCGCCCCTCGGGTCGGGCATATCGCCAGCATAACGAGGAATCACGTGTACATGAAGATGCATGACCGTTTGACCAGCCGCCTCTCCGCAATTCATACCAATATTATAGCCTTCTGGCTTGAACTCGCAGTCGAGCAAAACCTTAACCCGATCAACAAGTTCGAAGATCGCAACTCGTTCTTCTTCGGTGGCGGCAAACCAGTCAGGAGTTTCGCGTTTCGGGATGATTAACGTGTGGCCAGGAGCGACCGGAAACCCGTCATAGATTGCGAAGGCAAGATCGTTGTATGCGACCCAATTCGCGTGATCAATGGCGGTGAAAATCGACAATTACTGCTCACATTCCCAAGAGTGGTGTCGGTGAGCGTAGTCGTGACGTTGGTTTTCGTCTACTTCGTGGCGTCCATGCTTCAGGCCCGCGTCAGAGGTAGCGATTAAGGCGCGATCGGGCGCACATCACTTATATCTAGTGCCTTCTTCAACTCGGCATCAAGTAGCGGCCCGCTCACCCAGTGCTTTCGAATCTCATCTTGAATACGTTGTGCGATCGGCGCGACCTCTTGCTCCGCTGCTTCTAAACGGTCGTCGTTCGTGGCCCCTTTCAGCGCGTTGCGCACTGAGGCGAGCGTCGCAAAAAACACCTCGCGACCCACACCAAACGCGCTTCGCATGGCGGCTTGTGTTGGACTTGGGTCCACGGCTTGTCGAGCGCTGATAATCGCAGCACGTAGGCGTTTCAACGTCTCCCAATCACCGCGCTGCAAAAGCTCTGTGGATGTGTAGCCCTGCTCTAACGCCCGCGCCAATAACCAGCCTTCGTTAAACATCGTCGCGGCGACATCCGCACAGCTCTTGACCGCCAGCACATACACCATCTTGGTGATAAGCTTCTTGATCGGCCAAAGCAGCAAGGTCTTGACGAAGCCTCCCACCACGTTGGAGGGTGAACGAGTCATCGTCTTGGCCCCATTTTCCGAGAGGTGAAGCCCGTGTTTATCAAAGAGCACCCAGCACAATCTGCGATGAATTCGAACGATGATGAAGTCATCGACAAAGGGGATGGGGATCAGCGGGCATAGCCCGGCGAGCGCGCTGTAGCCGGCCACAGTCGCCAGAGCGTCACTTGAAATTTCGGCAGTTGGAGTCTCAGTCATAACTTCTCGTCGTCACAAGGCGAGCCGAAGATAGTGGGTTCTTGCGTGCTGGTCGCGCTAAAATTTCCGGTTCGACCGCAGGCTAGTTGCGCGTTTCCACCACTCGAATTACGCGGTATCTTTGCGCCCTTACTACCAATTCAGTTCGCAGACTCGTGGCCTCGTGGCCTCGTGACCACGTCTACGACTGCGCATCGGGGGAGCAAATGGACATCAAGGGCAAGAAGGTCGTTCTCACAGGAACATTCGCGAGTTTTGGTCGAGACGAAGCGACAAAAAAGCTGACAGCTCTTGGTGCTGTTGTGGTCGGGTCGCTTTCTAAAAACACCGATGTGTTGTTCGCCGGAGACAAAGCCGGGTCCAAAAAAGCCAAGGCTGAGAGCCTAGGCGTGCCGGTTCTTGGTGAAAAAGAATTGTTGTCCATCTTGGCGAGTGAGAGCTCAGGTGATGTCGAAACGACGGCCCCGGCTGCAGTAGCGCCAAAAACGGACGCCCAGCCCTTCCTACACGCGCTAGAGTTACAAATCCGCGAGAAAGGCCGCCTACGCGAAGAGGCACGCCCCCTCACGATTGATTTGTCGGCCGCC
>JBFFMO010000593.1:0-3708 GCA_041554035.1 Allomicrovenator sp.
GGCCAGTGTCTGGGCGACCTCTGCATGGATCGCGGGATGTTCGTCGCGAGCCAAGTTCAGCTTATGGACTTTGGGATCGCCCGCCGCGGGGTCACAAGCGAGCACCCGCATCGTGACCGCGGTACCTTGGACTTTTATTTCATCACCATTTTGCAGCGTCCAACGCGTTTTTGCGTTCTGGCTTTTGTATTGAAGTCGGCCTTCACGAAAAAGTTGAACCACGGTCGGACTGGGCTCAGAAACCCATTCATAATGGGTGTCCTGGCGCACAAATGTTCCAAGCGTTTTGGGGACGCCCTCGACGTTGAGAACCAAGTCGTGAAGCGGTCCGCGCCCGACGCTGATAAGCGCTCGGTCGATCTCGTGTTCCCTCATCGTGGCTGATTGAACCTGGAGTCTTAACGTCATGGATTGGTCCCTTTTTCCTGCTCCTTTCGAAAGAGCTCCATCTCAAATTCGCCGAGTGACTCGACCTCACCGACATCCGGCATTTTTGAACCGTCTGGGGTTCTGGCCTGAACGCTTGCCCACGCTTGTAGGCGTAAGGCCCGTCGCTCGGCTCGATTGAGCGAGTAAGCGCGTTTCATGAGCTCTTCGCAGCGCTTGAAGTCGTTTTTCTGGCAATAGTCAAAGCCGACCGTGAAGATCCGTGCGGCGCGCTCGGTGTCGTCCATGATGAATTCGGAATCGCGGTTGTTGGAGGCCTCTGCCATTGCGTCCAGCGCTGCAATGCGTGCGCTGACGACCCTCGAATTGGCGTCCTGCACGACGATCTTCCAATCGTTTTCGGTTGGCCCTGATTCTTTGGGAACGCGTCTATCGAGCGCCGTAGACACCACGAATCCAACGATGCCGGCGACGGCCAAAACGACAAACCAGAATCCAGCGGCATAACGTAGGGCACGAAAAAGGGCACCAGGCTTGGGCCATGGCAGCCAGAAATCACGTACTTTTTCCGCGCGACGATGGGCTTCTTTGGCGGAATCAATCCAAGGTTTGATTTTCCAAGAATTAAATCCATATTCCAGCGCTTGGTCATCATCACCGTTATAAATCTGGCCCGCGCCGGGGGCGATGATGCTCAGCGCTCGGGCCAGGTTGGGCATATGCGGCGCGCGGTCGTCGAAACCCGTGGGTGCGTACGGCGCACGGTCTTCGCGGGCTTTGAACGCTTCGACAATGGGCTCGGCTTTGCTCGGCTCAAAGGGGGCCATCACAGGTTGTGGATCGACGGTCGGTTTCGGCGTGGGCGCGATAGGAATGGTGGCTTCTGGCATCAAGTCCAGCAAACCTGTGTCGAGTGGTCCCGACACAAGGGGTTCTCCGGGCATGCGCATGGGCGCGTCATCGTCGTCATCTTCAAAAAGTGACTTCGTGGGAACAGGTTTAGTTTCCGGAATCATCACCGTGCTGTCGATCGGCATCTCTACGGTTTGCGGGCCATCATCAAGGTCTGGAAAGAGAGCTCCCCAACCGCCACTCGGGATGGTGGTTGGGCCCATGTCCAGCGGGACCGAATGACTTGGCGCAGGCAATCGGTTCAGATTCGCTTTCACCGGTGCGGTCGCGGTCGTGGGGGCCGAAAGTGGTGCTGGAATTTTAGGGGCGGCTACCTTGGGACCCGTCGAAGGGGCCGCCAAACCCGCGAAATGACCGGCAACGTCGAGATCATCGCTGATTTCGATATCGATGATTCCCAGCGCGTTCAGCGCGTGGTCGAGGTCGGGATCGCTTGTCTTGAGCCGTTTGGGCGCGGTGATGATCGTTCTGGGTTCGTCGATCGTCGGCTCGTCGATGTCCGCTATCGCAGCCGGGATTCCCATCTGTATCAGGCGCTTAACGAGGTTCTGCGCGCCCAAATGGGATAGGTCGGCCTCAACCGTGATCGGCCCACGCAGAAGCAGCGACACCAAAACAGGCGACGAAACGCCCGTGATTGGCTCCAAAAGGCGAGCCAATTCGTCGGAGCTTCGCTGCCAGCGGTGGGGCTCTACAATGACTGAGAAGTTGCGGGACATGCGCGGATTCTGGCCTCTAGCGTGCGATTCGTCCAGCGAATCAACAAAACGATTAGGGGGTCACTGTCAACGAGGTCGCTTGATCGACAAAGAAATTCATCGTCGTGTTGTTCGTATCACAATATGCCCATGCGTTTGTGCCCGATCGCCGAACTCGCACCGCCACGCTGTATGCGCCCACGGCCGGTTTGGCTGTGTTGGCGTAGATGCGGCCTTCATACTCCTGATTATTCGGTGCGGCGGCGCGTGGCCCTTTGTAGGGCAGCAGGGTTGGATTCCAGACATAAGCCCCTGACAAAGCGGGATTGCTCGACACCGAACCGTATCCGATCTCGGCCTCAATTTCGGAGTCGGTGAAGGTCATGTCGGTCAGGCCGGCTTCGAAAGTCTCAATCGTGACCAAGGGGGAATCGTCTGCGAGCGCGGCGCTTAAGGTCGATTGCCAGACATTGCAGTAGTCGACCAAGTTGGGCGCAGAGGCGGCCTCAAACACACGAGCGTAGCCGATTTTCTTGCGGTCGTAGGTGCCGGCCGTCGTGGTCGAGTCGAGGTCGCAGTAGCTCCAATTTTGGCCATTATCTACGCTGAAGCGGTACGCAAATGCGTACTCCCCGGCGCTCGTTCCCATAAAAGTCGCTTCGTATTCGTCCTCGTTGGGTCCCGGATTGATCACGCCTGTGGTGCGTAGGGTTGCCGGGATGGCCATGAACGCAGCGGGCGTGACGGCGGGGTCATCGGTGGCAGGCCCGACCAGGAGTTCGGCCTTCAAATTGGCAGCCTGAGTGCCCGTGCCAGTGATGACACCTTCTGTGACTCGGCCAAACACAGTCACACCTTGACCGACTAAAGCCGTGGTGACGATTGCAGGAAACTGCAGACGACAGGTGTCAGGAAGGTTCACCACGACGTCTCTTGTTTCTAATAATCCCAATTCATTGGCATCAAAGGGCGGAGAACCCGATGTGTCGCACCAGGTCCAGTTCGTACCGTCGAGGCTAAAACGATAGGCGTAGTCGTAATCGCCCTGGGTCTGCGCGGGAATCACGCTGGTGTAGATGTCGTTGGCCAGGTCGCCCTGATTCAGCCCATCGGCGTCCTCGGCGTAGGTTCCCGTCACCGTGCCCGACCACGTGTTGGGCGCGCTTCCAGCGGCGCCGTATCGCAATTCTGAGGTGACGCCTGCGCCTGCGCCCGCCCCGTTGGTGATTCCGGCGACAAAGACGGCCCCACGGATGGCAGTCGAGGGCTGCCCGCTCAGGTTTGAGACCTGTGCGGTTTGCGTGGAACAAAACCCGATCGTCGGCAGAACGGGGTCCACGACCTCGAGCGTTCCACGATCGTCGCTGCCATTGTCGCTTCCATCGAGGTCGCAATAGAGCCAGTCCCCGGTCGAGGTCTTGAAACGCGCCAAATAATCGTATGAGCCCGCCGTGGAGGCCTTGAGCTTGGTGCCGTATTCATCATTGGCTTTATCGCCCGGCGTCGCACCGTCGATGTCTACGTTGTAGGTCGCCGCGGTCCAGTTAAAGTCCTGAGGTGCGGCGCCTTGAACGCCCCATCCAAGTTCGCCTGTGATGCCCGAACCTTGGCCGTCTCCGGGGGTGAGTCCTTCCGCGTAAACAAAGGCGTAAAGACGTTCTGAATCTTCACCGGTAACCGCGCTTGCCGGGCTTTGGGCCTGCAGCTGGCA
>JBFFMO010000594.1:0-3702 GCA_041554035.1 Allomicrovenator sp.
GAAAAACGCTCACGATCGAGGCGCCCGGTGCCGGACCGGATACGCCGTACGTCACGCGCCTGACGGTTGAGGGGGAAGTCGTCGAAGGCCCCTACCTGCGCCATGCACAACTGCCTGGAACCACGATTCGTTTCGACATGGCCACCGACGCGCCTGCACCGAATTGATTGTTGTCGGTTGTCGGTGTTCGGTTGTCGGTCGTCGGTGTTCGGTTGTCTGTGTTCGGTCGTCGGTCGTCGGTGTGATGGGTCCGCGAGCCTTATGGCTCGCATGTGTTTGAATAATCGCATGGTCCTGCGGACCCATCGCATGCAGGCCATAGGGCCTGCGCAC
This sequence comes from Allomicrovenator sp., assembly GCA_041554035.1. Taxonomy (GTDB): domain Bacteria; phylum Myxococcota_A; class Bradymonadia; order Bradymonadales; family Bradymonadaceae; genus JBFFMO01. The sequence continues at coordinate 334 of JBFFMO010000594.1, forward strand.
CGAGCGCAGAATCACAGAAATCGCAAATAGGCCGAAAACGGTTCCCAGCATTTCTTGCGTCAAGTCAAACAGACAGTCTCATCTTGCCGGCATTGCGACTTATACGTTGGCACCTTGCCCGGACTGCGACTTACGACCTAAAGTTTCTGCTGGAGGTGGTATGGACGAAAAAGACACGGTTTGGAACACCGATTCAGCAGCATATTCTGACGTGATTGCTGCCTATGAGGTGCTCCTGAGTCAACCCTTCGAGCCGAAGGACGAAAAATATCGGTCCGCCGGCGAGGTCAGCGCCCTCAGCCTTGCTGACTCGCGGCTTCCTAAAGAAAAGAGGGATATCCTGATTGGATTGGGGTTTCGTCCGGTCGTGGGTGAACGAAGCACGGTTGATGCGTTGAAGATCGACGTTCTGTCTGAAACGTGGGCCGATGAATCAGGAGGGACCACCGCCGAGATTTCGCTGGGCATGCCTAAGTATTTTGTAAGCACGTATTTTGTCGATGGCCGGGTGATTTCAATCTGGCCAAGTGATTCGGCGATGATCGGAAAACCTGCAGAGCTCCGCATTATCGAGGCTGGCACAGGGGATCTTCGAAAAGACATCGAAAGGGCCCTACAACTGCGTGAGGAGCGCGGAACGCCAACGCTAAAATATGTCGATACAAAAACCGCTGGCCTGCGTGAGGAGTACTCATGGCGATTTATACGGGTCGACCCGGTGGCATTTGCGATGGCGAATCCAGATATGAGGCTCGTTCGAAAAATGATCCTTAATTGGTTTTTGAAAGCGGTAGGTTTGATCGTTCTGGTGGCTGTGGGCGTCACATTAGTGTGGGGCATTCAACCCTACTTTTTGGGAGCAGTCGCGGTGCTGTTGGCGATTCTTGTTTGGTCTCTGTTTGGCGCCATGAAGAAGAAGAATGGCCCAGCCGACGTATCCAGAGAGGACTTCGAGAAGGCTCTGCGCATGATGGAGGAGATGGAGAACGAGAAGAAAGATTAGGGGGCGATGAAGGCCCAATCCGACCATTCGCTGCCTTGGGTCGTTTCGAGAACTCGACCTTCAACGCGTGTTCCCGACACAGGTGGAGTCAGGAGGATTGAGCTCGCGTGGTCTCGCGGAATGCAATGGTAGGTCTGGCGTTCGTATCCGCCAGCCAGGGCATACGCGACATTGTCGAAGAGCTGATGAAGCCTGCCTGGGTCGTCGACGCCGGCATAAAACCCACCGGTAGCAGACGCGAGTGTTTGCAGGTCACGGACGGCCAAGTCGGCGTCGTCAAAACGTGTGTCGGAAGCCGAAGCAGGCCCCAGCCCAACGACGTAAACCACGACATTCTCTTGCAGCGCCAAGTCAATCACGTCGTCCAAATCGTGCCAATCTGAAGCTGTATCAATTCCGTCGCTCAGAACAACGACATGACGCTGAATGCCTTCGCGGTATTCGAAGGACAAGAATTCAGCTTCGTCTGCCGTTGCGTCGATCATCTCGTAGAGCGAGTCGTAGAGCGGCGTTCCAAGCGGTTGGTTGCCTCCAATATAGTCGAGAGCAGCTTCCAAGCGTCTTGGGCTGGTGTCGAAATCGGTGTGTAGATACGTTGCGCTCATGCCAGCACTTGGCTCTGGACCAAATTCAGCGATGGCAAGGCGGCTGTCGGGAGCGACATCAAAAAGTGTTTCCACAAATCGAGAGGCTGCTCCAACTCGTTCGCGGCCTGGGTCATGCGGGCACGTGTCGCACTCGCCCTCGTAGTAGGTGCGTTCCATGCTTCCCGACCCGTCAATCAGGAGTGAAAGCGCATTCACAGGCGAGGCGCCTACTTCTACGCCGTCGGTGTACTCGCACTCCGAATAGGAACCGTCGCGGTTTTTGACTTCGACGCGCATTTGGTCAGGGTTCAAGTCAGAGCCGCGAGAAATCAGGCTCAGGTCCACCTGGCCGTTCTGAGAATAGCCCGGCGAGGGCGAAAGCCCAGCGACACCAATGCCTAACGCATCTGCGACTTCGGCTTTCAAGACGTCCTCGGCAGTCGTTTCGCCGTTCGCGAGGTCGTCGATCGTCTGGATTCGCTCAATTACCTGACAGCCCGAAAGGGCGAAGGCGGCGGCAATAAGAAGGCTGACGGTGCGCGAAGTCATGAGGTTTCCGAGCTTGAAGTTTGTGACTCTCGTTTTGACGCTGAGCCTGGCTCGCTATTCAACCACCTCGAAGATTCTGTTCCGCAACAGCATTTCGCCTTTGCCGAATGCGGAATTGGCGTCAGTCTATGCTGCCATTTGACCCTTGTTGGGGAGCCCTTCATGAAAATGTTCTCGGTTGCGCTATTACTCTTAGCGATGGGTTGCGAATCCAAAGACGCAACTCAGGCGCCTACACCCACTCTGTCTACTGCCACTCAAGCCAAGACCGTGGTCGCTCCAGTCCTGCCGACATCAGCTGAGGTGAGTGTCACCACCCCGGATGGGAAAAAAGTGGGCTTTGCTACGATGTTCGCCTGGGAGCTCGACCTGGGGGCAAGCCGAGCGCCGCAATTGGCTTTTTTCACCGAGCCGGCCACCTGTGAAGATCGCCTGGATGGCTCGAAGACCAAGTTCTACGCTGCATTCATGGGGGATTTAGAGCCAAATGACATGAATGAGTTGGCCGATGGCGACCCCTACGGTGCTCCGAATTGGGGCTACACTGGGTTGCCGGATTTTGTTCCAGGCTCGGAAGACGAACAGGGTTATCCGCCGCCTTCGTGGGGCTCGGTGACGATTACAAAGGCGAATGAAAAAAGCGTCGAAGGGACGGTGGATTTCGAATCCAAAGGTGTGGTGGTGCGCGGAGAGTTTGTCGCTCAAAGATGCCCCGACATGTAGGAGCCTATAATCGCATGTGTCTGGTCCGCGAGCCTTATGGCTCGCATGAGTTTGAGTCATCGCATGGTCCTGCGGACTAATCGCATGCAGGCCATAAGGCCTGCGCACCCATCGCAGAATCGGCCGAAAACGGTTGCCAGAAATTCTGGCGTCAAGTCAAAGAGACGCGGCGGGTCCCCGGGCCTGGGCGAAGCCCGCGTCGCAAAGCACTCGCTTAGATGGACGCTGAGTAGGCCAGTGCAGCGATAGCGCCCAAGAAGATGGCGTAGAAGCCTAAAAACGCGACCACAGCCCAGATCGGGCGATGCAGATGGTTATGAGCGCGGACGATGGCGCGAAGGTGTAATGGGTCCGCGATGTAAATGGGCGTCGCATCCGTCGCATCAGCTTCCTTTTGCACCATGTGAATCAATTCAGCGTAATCCTGCCGAAAATCACCATTGGTCGGAATGAAAATCAGTGGGCTCGTAGACTCGGGGCGACGTTTTGCCACCACGACATCCACCC
>JBFFMO010000595.1:0-3699 GCA_041554035.1 Allomicrovenator sp.
CCCCATCACGTCGGGCCGACTCGCCCGGCGCGACGGTCAGGTCGAAGAGGGCTTCGGGAATCACTTCGCCATTCAGGTCATAAACCACGACTTCGGGAAGCAGTTTTGCGCCGACGGCGTAGCTGGTTCGACCAGGAGTCATGTTGATCGTGACGAATCGTGGAACACGCAGATCCGGCGCAGCATCCGGTTCGATGCGTGCATCGGGGCCGGCGTCGTATTCGGTGGGCGTTGGATTGGTTGAATTCGTGGCCTGATCGTCGCCACAAGCAGCGAAAATCAGGGCGAATATGAGGAATGCATGTTTCATCATCATTGTATCGCGAAGTTTCCGCGCAGGATGTACTGCGACGAGGTTTGAAGCGTCGAGGTCGGCGAAATCGTCATTTTCCCGTTGGCCGGAAGCCCGAAGGCGCTCAGCGATGCCGGAAGTGTGAACGAAGGGATCGGCAGTGAGGGCAGCGCATTATTGAGCGACGCATTCACGATGCCTTGCACCAAGCCACTCAGGAAGGTCTCGACGATGGACCGCGTGTTGGCGTCCAGCGAGACCGCGTTGGTCGAGAAATACAGGTTCTCGATGGTGATGACGCCAAATTGAAGCGCACCATTTTGAACCGAAACATCGGTCGTCGCGGTGGCTCCAAGCGTCATGGGAAGGCCCGCATCGAAGAGACCGGGATAGACAAGATTCAGCCGAAGGCCGCCCAGCATCAAGCGGACCCGATTGCCAGAGATGTTCTCGACAACCGGGGGCAAGAGTCCTTCGATATCGGCTCGCAACCCTGACGGAAGTCCTGCCCCGCCCGAGAACTGGGCTCCAAGTGTGGTGTTGAGGAAGCCGCCTCTCCACAAGGAATGCAAGGCTTGATTCAGCACCGCCACATAGATGGCCACGATAACCGGCTGACTGCCTGCTGGCTCGACATCAAGAGCCTGGGGTGGAAGAGGCGTGCCAAGACTGGGGAGGGCCACCGAAACCACCTGTGGGCGAATTCGGGTGCCGATTCCAAATCGTGCGCGGCTCGTGTTGACGCTGAGGCCCGTCAGGTTGGTGCCAAAATCCAAGGTCACCTGTCCGTTCCCCTCAAGGCGCGGCACGGCGAAAGTCGTCCCAAACGATGAGATATCGAGGGAGCTGAACACACCATCAAGGATGCCGTTGAAGTTATTGCGCACAAAGTCCTGAATCGAATCACGAATCAGGTTGCGCACCGACCCGTTGAAGAGGCTCACCACGACGTTCACGATGGCGCCGTCGATTCCATTAAAGCTCGTCGATATCGAACCTACCGATGTGCTCACGCTGCGAACGGTCGCCTTGGGGCGTCCTGCTGAGCTTGTCAGGTCGATGATCATGTCCACATCAAGCGACGAGACCGTCACCCATCCTGTGGTGTCATAGGGAATGCCCGAGATATGACCTTTGATACGGACTCGCACACGAACATTTTGAACGCGAGCCTGAACTCGAAGCCCGCCGTTGACCAGTGAGAGCGTCGTCGTGTTGGGCCCATTGATCTGGGTGTCCAGATAGGTCACTTCGCTTCGAAAGAGGCAGACGCCCAGCACTTTTGTGTCGCAGGCGTTGGGCTTGAGGGGATTGGCGGCCAACATCGACGTATGAAGTTGGTCCCTCAATCCAGTGGAATTCAGAACGCGGTCAAGGATATCCGCCAGAGAGTCCAGATCTGCCCGATTGGCGTCGTCGATGGCGGCCGGATTCAATCGAAGCAACACGCCATTATCGAGGTGACTCGACGGTCCTTCGGTTTTCCAATGATCCGAGGCGAGGAACGCACAGAAGCGGGTATTTTCCTCGCCAAACGCATCGGTCGCCACCAACTCAACAAAGTTGATTCCCCACGTCACATTGATCGCCGAAGAAAATGATCCGTCGGGGTTCACGGGAACCGAAAGCCCATTGACTTTCACCTGGGTCACACCGCTGGCGTCGGCAACCGTTCCGCTGAAATTGACCTGAGAGCCCACGGCCACGTCGATCATGCCGCCATCGACCGGGGTTCCGCATTCGATGGCCGGACCGTCGCTGTTGATGATAATCGTGGCCGTCTCCCGAAGCGTGACACCACCCGACGTCGCGCCATTGACGCGCACCGTAATGGTGTACGTGCCTTCTGCAGCGTAGCGAAAACGGCCGGTCCCAAAGGGTTGGCCCGCAGGGCTGCTGGTGATGGAGACGTCGGCTGCCGGAATCACGTTGCCGAACTCATCGGTCACAACGTAGGCGATTTCGACCACTTGCCCGATGGCATAAACTTGTTGGTTTGGGACCACGGCAATCGCCAGAGACGCTGGGAGATTGGGCGTAACCTCGACCTGCTTGAACTCTTCGACTTGCGCGCCGTCCACATGACACGCGATGTCATAGATCCCGGCGATTTCGATTCGGATCTTGGAGTCTGAGATCGTCGTACGGTCGGCCGGAGACGCCTGCAGAACAGGCTCCGCGTCCAAGACCGGATTTCCGTACGCGTCAAAGACCTCGCAGGTCGCACTCACGTCCTCGCCTGCCCGAATATGGTACTCATCAACCGCTGTGACGACCGTGTGCGGCGCGCCTGGCAGAATTTCGAGCATGGCTGGCGTGGCATCGACGATGCCGTAGAGGCCTACCCCACACTGAACACCTGCGCGCCCAGCACGTGTCGCAATCACATCCGGCCCCGTGAGATCAAATGAATCGGGGGGCGTGTACACGATGGTAAATTCCAACCCACGTGGGTCGATGTCCTCGCCGTATTGGTCCAGCAAACGACAGGTCACAACCACCAAATCGCCAGCTGAAACAACGGTTGATAAGAGGTCGGTTTCCACGGTGGTGGGTTGTAAGGGAGAAGAAACGTCGGGCAGCCCCATATCAGGCTGAACCTCGTCCCCTACGTCGGCCTGAGCCGAGTCTGGGACTTCGCCAACGTCGTATTCCTGGCCAACCGACGCAGAGTCGTCGCCCCCGCATGCTGCGAGGAGCATCATGGCCGTAAGGAAGAGTGAACCGATGTGACGCGTAAATTGCATCAAGTGCCCCTCGATATTCAAAAAACAGTCTGGAACGAGTGTACGAGGGAACCGGACTTGCTGCAAATCACGCGGCCGGCAGCAGCTTTTTGGTCTCCATCCACGCGTAGATGGCTGAAGCCACTTCGACCGGGTATTGCATGTGGACATGATGTCCGCCCGGGAGTTCGACGACATGAAGGTCTCGAATTTCGGACATTCTGCGTTCGGCGATGGCCGCGTCGTATCGCAACCCATCTGCGGCGACCACCAAACACACCGGAGCATCGACATTGACCAGAAACGCCGAAACATGAGCTTCCGTGAGCCGAAGTGTGGACGTCATGCGAAGACGAACATCATGTGAAAAAACCCAGCCGCCGTCGACTTCTGAAAGCCCACGCAGTACGAGCTCATGCGTGGCGTCCGTTGGAATTTCGGGAACCAAACGCGCTCGGCGTTCGACCGCCTCTTCGACGGTTGAATAGACACGATTGGGCAAGCTGGGCATTTTTTCCAACGCTGCTTTTCGCAGGGTCGCCACAGAGTCCAGCGCCTCGGTCGTCAAAGGTCCAAGGCCTTCGATCAACACAACGCTCTGCACACGCTCAGGAGTGGTGGCTGCGGTCATGAGTGCGACCCCCGCACCCATCGAATGTCCCAGAACGTGACACGAATCCC
>JBFFMO010000596.1:0-3698 GCA_041554035.1 Allomicrovenator sp.
CAGCTCTTCGACACTCGGGGTCACGACACGCGTGCCGAGGAATGACGGGACTGCGATATCGTCCGGTTCAAACGTAATGATGGGCGCGTTGGCACGGGCGTCCACCAGAGGGATGACCTCGCTGGTGGTGTTGCGGTTCGCAAAAGCGACCCGATCGACCTCTTGCGCAACGCGATTCTGGGCGATGTAGTCTTCTTTCTTGTCGTCGTTGAGGAGGCTTTCCACCACACCGACTGCCCGCGAAGCGTCGAGGACGTGAACCGTGACGCCCTGATATTGAGGTTCGATTTTCACCGAGGTGTGTTTGCGGCTCGTGGTCGCGCCTCCAATCAGAAGTGGCATGGTCATGCCGCGTCGTTTCATTTCTTTGGCGACGTGAACCATCTCGTCAAGTGACGGGGTGATAAGCCCACTGAGCCCCACGATGTCGGCGCCGCACTTGATGGCTTCATCAAGGATTCGATCCGCGGGAACCATGACCCCGAGGTCGACCACGCGGTAATTATTACATCCGAGCACCACACCCACGATATTCTTGCCGATGTCATGCACATCGCCTTTCACCGTGGCCATCAGGATCGTTCCCTGAAAAATATCTTCGTCGCCAGCGTCTTCTTCCATGAATGGAGTCAGGTAGGCGACGGCCTTCTTCATCGCGCGGGCGCTCTTAACGACTTGTGGCAGGAACATTTTCCCGGCCCCAAAGAGGTCACCCACCACCGACATGCCGTCCATCAAGGGGCCCTCGATCACACGAATGGGGCGCTTGAATTTGATCCGCGCTTCTTCAGTGTCGGCCTCGATAAACTCGTCGATGCCTTTGATGAGCGCGTGTTTGAGGCGTTCCTCGACCGAAGTCGCACGCCAGGCGTCATCACGAACGCGTTCTTTGCCCGCAGACGAGATGGTCTCGGCAAAATCAACGAGACGCTCTGTCGCGTCCGGCCTGCGGTTAAGCAGTACGTCTTCGACGCGTTCGAGCAGGTCTTTGGGGACCTCCTCGTACACTTCGAGTTGCCCGGCGTTGACGATACCCATGTCAAAACCGGCCTGGATGGCGTGGTACAAAAACGCGGCATGAATGGCTTCGCGGACCCGATCGTTGCCTCGGAAAGCAAACGAGACGTTGGAGACGCCTCCCACAATCTTGACGTCAGGGAATTCGGCTTTGATGGCTCGGATTGAGGCGATGAAGTCGATCGCGTAGTTCGCGTGTTCTTCGATTCCCGTGCCCACCGTCAGGATATTGGGGTCATAAAGGACGTCGAGCAGGTCGTAGCCAACTTCCTCTTGCAGGATTTTGAAGGCCCGCCGCGCGATTTCGAGTTTTCGATCGACGGTGGTGGCTTGGCCCTCTTCGTCAAAAGCCATCACGACGATGGCTGCGCCGAACCGCTTACAAATACGCGCCTGCTTTTTGAACAGCTCTTCGCCTTCTTTGAGGCTGATCGAATTAACGATCGCCTTGCCTTGCACGCAACGCAGGCCAGCTTCGATCACCTCGAATCGCGAGGAATCGATCATGATCGGGACGCGCGCGATATCGGGCTCAACCGCAATAAGCTTAAGGAAACGCGACATCGCTGCCGGCGAATCCAGCAAGCCTTCGTCCATGTTCACGTCGATGATATTTGCCCCGCCATGAACCTGTTGGCGGGCAACATCGAGTGCCGCGTCGTACTCGCCGTTTTTGATCAGGCGCATAAAGCGCTTGGAGCCGGTGATATTGGTCCGTTCACCGATCAGCGTGAAGTTCGAGTCTGGGCGCAAGACGACGGGCTCAAGCCCAGCGTAGCGACTCAGGCGCGGGACGGTCGGAACCGTTCTTGGAGGAAGATCGGCCACGGCTGCAGCAATGGCGCGGATATGATCGGGGGTGGTGCCGCAGCAGCCGCCGACAAGATTCAGCCAACCACTGGCGGCAAAATCCTTAAGGAGGCCGGCCATCTGAGCGGGTGAATCATCGTATTCGCCGAATTCATTGGGCAAGCCGGCGTTGGGATAACACGCGGTGTAGACGTCGGCGATCTTCGACAGTTCCTCAACGTAGGGGCGCATCTCGTTGGCACCCAGCGCGCAGTTGATGCTTACGGCAAGGGGTTTGGCGTGGGCGATCGAGATCCAGAACGCCTCGAGCGTTTGACCACTCAACACGCGTCCGCTGGCGTCGGTGATCGTGACCGAGATCACGACGGGGACCCGGGTGTTCATTTCCTCAAACACGTCTTCGATCGCGAACAGAGCGGCTTTCAGGTTGAGCGTGTCGAACGTGGTTTCGGGCAAAAGTAAATCGACTCCACCCTCAAGAAGTCCACGCACCTGCTCGGCATAGGCATCTCGGGCTTGATCGAAAGTCAGGGCTCGAAAGCCTGGGTCGTTGACGTCGGGGGAGATCGACAACGTCTTGCTCATCGGACCGATCGCACCGGCCACAAATCGCGGTCTGGAAGGATCAGCGCGCGTGACGTCATCAGCGACTTCCCGTGCCAGCTTGGCTCCCGCCACATTCAGTTGCCGGGCATAGGACACCAATCCGTAATCTTCGAGCGAGATCGCTTGAGCGTTGAACGTGTTGGTTTCGATGATATCCGCGCCAGCTTCGAGGAATTCTCGGTGGATTGCGGAAATCACATCGGGACGGGTCAAGACAAGTACATCTGCCGCGCCTTTTAGGTCGCTGGGATGGTCGGCAAAATGGGTCCCGCGATAATCTGCTTCCGTCAGATTATAGCGTTGGATCATCGTGCCCATTGCGCCATCAAGAATAAGAATGCGCTGGGCGAGTTCGCCCTCAATGCGATGAATTGTCATGATGTCCTCAAGAATTAACGGCCTCGGGTATCCCGGTAGGCCTCAAGCATCAAATCGTACAGGTTCTCGTCGCTCGGATTTTGACCCGCCTGCGAGAGTGCAAGTCGCACGCGCTCCACAAGGGCCCGGAGCGGTTTCTGGAATTCTTCGTCCACGGTCCAAAAAAGAGCCGTCAATCGAGACACGTCCCCGTGCGGGTCGAACGTGTACGTCACCACCTTGTCCAGATCGCTGCCGCGGCCGAGTTCGTCGACCTTGGCGATCATTGCGGCCACTTCACGTTTGAACTGGTCGACCACTTCGGGGGGAAGGTTCAACGGCGGTTCTTCGGCTTCGACATTTCGCGCCATGAAGCGAGTCTGTAAGAGGCCTTCACCCAACGTGAATCGAACAAAAATCGTGACAGGTTTTCCCGCCGTAACTTCGATATCGTCGCGAAGTGGCATGAAGATCGACTGGAAGCCCGAGTGGCTGGCCAGATGAACATTATTGTCCGCGAGCTCAACCAAAGTCGTTAGGCGCAGGCCCGTAAGGGTTCCCGACAACAACGGTTTACAGATGATCGTGTCGTCGGTTTCGAGTCGAATCGGCTCAGAACTCCCAAGGTCCGTGGTGCCAAAATGTTTGGACTCGGACAAGACGGGAAAAGGCTCACCAGGTCGTCCGTATCGCGGCACGCGCAGGGCCATTCCGTGGAGATCGTTGGGGCTTGATGCGAGCTCGAAGAGGTGCAGGAATCGCCTTGGGATCATGATCCCGCCCGAACGCAGCACGTGCTTGCGGGCGTTGTCCAGAATATGAACCGCCGGTGACTCCAGGAACCAGGTCGTCGACAGGCCAGCGACGACGGCGTCGACGCGCTCATCCACTTTGGCGCTGCTTGGAGA